>DATHPY010000498.1:0-3634 GCA_035483315.1 Puia sp.
TAAACATCTTGGCTCTCCATCTCGAAAAATTTTCCCTTATATATTTTGTTGGAGCTTTACGACCGTCTTTATCACTAAAATCTTTGTCAGTAAAAAGAGAATCGGCAAATTTTTCAAGGTCATTTATAGTTATTAGTGGTATCGGCTGTTCCATAATATTTATTCGACACTTTTAAATTGCAAATTAAGTTTCGGAAGATTATTCACTGCCTGTTTTTTTAATTCATCCGACTGCCTCACATACCTTTTTGTTTCGGAAAGATTTGAATGTCCTAATAGTTTACTTGTCGTAAAGATATCTGTTCCGTGAAATATTAATGCAGTTCCGTATGAATGACGGGCGCAATGAAATGTAATATGCTTTTCAATCTTCGCGCGGTCAACCCATGACTTCAGCGCTTTGTTCGCGCCGTTAGAAGACGGCAAGTCAAACACTTTATCTTTTTTATTTCCTGGCTCACCAAGCAATGTTATTGCCGAATCGTTTAGCGCAATCTTAACCCACTTCTTTGTTTTTGACTGTTTAAATTGCAACATGCGATTTGGAATATCTATAGACTGCCAAGTTAATGCCTTAACATCAACCCAGCGCAGACCAACACTAACAGCGCAAAACAGAAACGCTTTTTTTACTTCGATAGATTGTGTTTCAGTTTCAGCCAACTTTTGTAATTCTTCAAAAGTAAGAACGTCTTTTTCTTTTGCATCACCTTTTGGTGTATCAACAAATTCACATGGATTTTTCGTTAGTAATTTATCCCGGTATGCCTGCTTGACAATTTTCTTAAACCTATTGAAATATGATTTCGCACCTTCTCCAACACATTCTTTTTTCAGTTTGTCACGAAATTGCATGGCGATGTTCTCACTAAAATCTTTCATCACTAATCTTTTGTTTTTTGTGTCATTTAAGAATTCTGAAAACTTATTTACAACTGCATTGATTACTCGATTATCGGCTTTGTCATATTTTTTTGCGTAAGCGTTCATCCAATCTATCACAACAATTTTTTTTGAGTGCTCTGTTGCAACATTGTAATCATTCGCTTGCATTTCTTGCGCGCGTTGCACGGCAATTTTTTTTGCGAGTTCTAAATTTTCTTTTTTGATTTGTCGGTCTGCAGGAGAATTTCCGATTGTAGTTTTTAGGTGCGGCAGGAATTCATAAGTTCTTTTGCCGCCATCATAAATATCTAAGTAGTAAGTGATAGTTTTTTTAATAGGCTTAGCGTTTGGGTCTACCTTAGTTTTTGTGTCTCGGTCTACTTTACCATCATTTATTCGCGTGCGCAGTTTTACAGACATTTTGCTTGGTTTAAGTGCTGAAATGATGGTTGTAAGTTAGTAAAAATTTTGTTACTCCCAGTCACACCACAGTAACAAAAAATGCTAAAACATACTAAAATAAAGAACTACCAAAAACAACAAAACTCATGAAACCATTGCTGGACAAGGGTTTTATAAATTAAAAAAACCGGACATTCGTCCGGCTTCGTACCGCGTAGGGGAATCGAACCCCTCATTCATCCGTGAAAGGGATGCGTCTTAACCGATTGACCAACGCGGCGTTTAGCGCAGTTGCCTTGGCGTATTTTTTTCGCGAAAGGACGGCAAAGATATAATTGCAGCCCGCATTTGCCAAAAACTTTTAAGGTTTGTTGTTTGTGGTTGATGATTTACGGTTCCCAGATCTTATTTCCCTATTAATTGACTGACTTTCAAACTACAGACTACAAACAACAAACAACAAACCTCTTTCAGTAACAAAAAAATTACACTCAAAAAATTAGGTAATGTCGTAACTTTGCAGCCTTAATTTAAAATAGTTAAACTATGAGCACAGTTAAAGTTGCAATTAATGGCTTTGGAAGAATCGGACGGCTGGTTTATCGCCAGATCAATAAAATGGATGGTATTGATGTGGTGGCAATAAATGATTTGACAAGTCCTAAAGTGTTGGCACACTTATTAAAGTATGACAGTGCGCAGGGACGTTTTCATGAAGATGTGAAAGCGACGGAAAATTCAATTGTGGTTAATGGAGAAGATATAAAAATATACGCGCATAAAAATCCTGCAGAAATTCCGTGGAAACAACACGATGTTGATGTGGTGCTTGAGTGCACAGGTTTTTTTACCGATAAAGCAAAAGCGGAAGCGCATTTAACAGCTGGTGCAAAAAGAGTGGTGATCTCTGCTCCGGCAACCGGCGAAATGAAAACGATTGTTTTTAATGTAAATCATAATATTCTTGACGGAAGTGAAACAGTTATCAGTTGTGCATCTTGTACAACAAATTGTCTTGCGCCAATGGCTAATACGCTTGAAAATGATTTCGGAATAGTAATGGGATTGATGACTACCGTGCATGCATATACGAACGATCAGAACACCCAAGATGCACCTCACCCAAAAGGTGACTTGAGAAGAGCGCGCGCTGCCGCAGCCAATATTGTTCCCAACAGTACCGGCGCTGCAAAAGCGATCGGTCTCGTTCTTCCTTCATTAAAAGGAAAATTAGATGGCACTGCACAACGTGTTCCGACATTGACAGGTTCATTAACTGAATTGACAACAATACTAAAGAAAAAAGTTACTGTTGAAGAAATTAATGCCGCGATGAAAGCTGCGAGTAACGAAAGTTACGGTTATACTGAAGATGAAATTGTGAGCAGCGATATTATTGGAATGCATTTTGGATCGCTCTTCGACGCAACACAAACAAAAGTGCTTACTATCGGCGAGCAGCAATTGGTAAAAACAGTTAGCTGGTACGATAATGAAATGAGTTATGTGAGCCAGTTAGTGCGCACCGTTCATTATTTTGCAAAGTTAATAAGCAAGTAAAAAAAAGAAAAACGAAAAGTAAAAAAACTAAAAGACATCAGGAGTAATTACAGTCTTTGCTTTTTTAATTTTTAATTTTTGTGAGCTGAGCTATAGTGCTGCTATTTAGCATCGTTGCGTCGCACTCTTGTACTGTTGGTTCTTTATTGAGCGTAGTGTAAAAGTCAAAAGTAAAAGTTATAAACCTGTTTAGCTAGTTCAACGATTTGCTTTACAAATATTATCAGGGTAGCTAGAATTTGGGTGTTGAATAGCATTACTTAAGTTGAAGTTACAGTAGTACACAAGCTTAATCAAGGCACAATCCCGAAAACGGGCCGTCATCGTTTTCGGGTGGCTTTTTTGGTTACTTTTTTTCCACAAAAAAAGTAACAATAAGTATTAAGTATTATTTTAAAAATTCACTTTGTAATCCATGAGCAAATTTTCCAACTATAATTTCTCCGGGCAAAAAGCCTTAGTGCGCGTTGATTATAATGTTCCGCTGAATGATAAATTCGAAATAACGGATGATACAAGAATGCGTGCAACCATTCCTACAATAAAAAAAATATTGAGCGATGGCGGAAGCGCAATATTGATGTCGCATCTCGGCAGACCAAAAGGCGGACCGGAAGATAAATTCTCTTTAAAACATTTGGTAAAACATCTGAGTGAATTATTAGGCTCACCGGTTTTGTTTGCCAATGATTGCATTGGCGAACAGGCTCATCTTACTGCAAGTATGTTGCGTGCCGGCGAAGTGTTGTTGCTGGAAAATTTACGTTTTTATAAAGAAGAAGAAAAA
>DATHPY010000499.1:0-9468 GCA_035483315.1 Puia sp.
ATTTTCTTCTGAACTTTTCGAAAGGGAGCGGAGTTCATCATTAAAAACGGTAAGAGATTCTTTCACTTTTGCGTCTGTCGTTCTGTCCCAGATCACCGTATAAATTCCTTCAATATTTCCTTTTCGTTGCCTGTAATAAAAACCCGTTAAAATATATTGCTTGTTAAGGTTATCGGCTCTCACTTTTATTTCATCAAGAATATGATCGGCAGTTCCGGCATCTTTAATTGAAAACATATCTGCGGTTGCGCCTTTGGATACAAAAACAACTCTGGAAATATAATCGTTACCGCCGCTTTTTAAAAATTTGGCAAAAACAAGATTGCCATCATTGTCCAGTACAAAATCTGTAAAGTAATCATTCTTATCTTCCATTGGCAACCACAAACGATGCCTGTCTAAAAGTTCTAATTGAGAATTATATAAGAATGTTGTGAAAAGAAAATTTTTCGGGTTCTTACTGTTGATTTTAAAAATGATGATTTTTTGCCTGTCTTCACTAAAGACGGTGGTATAAATTTTATTTGCTGAGCCGCCGAAATGTGTTGTGTCAAGATCAGTCGGCTCAGTCAATTTCTTTCCACTACCATCAAGTTTTACCATAGTGAGATGCACAATATTTTTATGCTGGTATTCATACACCATATAGCAGTAATCCGGGTAAGGAATAAAATAAACATCAGTATATGTGCCGGGCATATCCAGGTGTACACGGTCTAACAATTTCATGTCTGCTGCATTATAAACTGAAATCGCATTATCACTCCTGTTATTTTTAAAAACAAGAATATTACCACCCACTTTTCCGATAATATGAAAATTGGTTCTTCTTCCGTCATCTTTTTCAGGCTCAGAATAAATGATGCGCTGCGCGCTTAATGCACAAGGAAGAAATGCAACAGCCAAAAAAACAAATACTTTTAAAACTTTTTGCATAGAGCAATTTATTTTTTTAGTGATAGGTAAGTTAAACAAAAGTTCAACACAAAACTATTACGATAATTGTTATTGATATACGAAAATTTTTTTGACATGTAATTCATTAAAAAAGATTGCGTCTCGCTTTGAATAATGACAATGTGCATTCGCAGTTGATCAGGCGACCAACTGCGGCATTCCGCCTTTGCCGGTCTCCGACTGGCAAATTTATTTTTTTAAAGAGCCAGTTTTCATTCTTAAAACTGAGACAATAGTGAAAAAAAAGTTCTATCGTTGATTAATTTATTTCCCTATAACTTTGCGCAGCGTCAGGTCAACAGCCTGACGCAATTGTTTGCCAGCTATGAATCTTTCAGCTAATACTATAATTCAATCTACACTACCGTGAGCAGCAAACAGATTAACAAAGTCACAGTTGCCAATTTAGTTATTGCCTTAGGTATTATTTACGGAGACATCGGAACTTCTCCATTGTACGTTCTTAATGCCATTGTGAGCGGAAAAATTATTGAAGAAAAATTAATTCTCGGCGCTCTTTCATGCATTATCTGGACGCTCACTCTGCAAACAACCATTAAATATGTATGGCTCACCTTAAAAGCCGATAACAAAGGTGAAGGCGGAATTTTTTCTTTATACGCTTTGGTACGCCGCCAAAAACGCTGGCTCGTTTTGCCAGCGATGATCGGAGGCGCTGCATTACTCGCCGACGGAATGATCACTCCACCCATTTCGGTTACCTCCGCTATTGAAGGTTTGCGTCAAATGCCCGCGCTGCACAATATTGAGCAAAAAACCATTGTGTTTATTGTTTTAGGGATTTTGGTGATACTTTTTTTTCTGCAACAATTCGGAACAGATTCCATCGGAAAACTTTTTGGACCGATAATGTTCATCTGGTTTGGAATGCTTGCTGTGTTAGGCAGTACGCACCTTATAGATGATTTATATATTTTCAAAGCATTCAGTCCTCATTATGCCATTGAATTATTAACTACTTATCCAAAGGGATTTTGGTTGCTTGGCGCGGTCTTTTTATGTACTACTGGAGCCGAAGCATTGTATTCGGATCTCGGCCATTGCGGGCGGAGCAATATCCGTATCTCATGGATTTTTGTAAAGAGTTGCCTCATCCTTAATTATCTCGGGCAAGGAGCATGGTTACTTGCCAAAAATCATGGAAAAATATTTGATGTAAATAAAGGCAGTGTTTTTTTCAGCATCATGCCGCAATGGTTTATTATTCCCGGAATTATTATTGCAACATCAGCAGCTATTATAGCAAGCCAGGCGTTAATAAGCGGATCATTTACGTTGATAAGTGAAAGCATGCGATTGAATTTGTGGCCGAAATTTCGTATCAGTTATCCTACCGAAGAAAAAGGGCAATCTTATATTCCGGCAATTAATTTTTTATTGTTCATCGGTTGTTGTGGCATCACTTTATATTTTCGCGATTCCGAGCACATGCAGGCTGCGTACGGATTAGCTATAACATTATGCATGCTGGCTACTTCTATTCTGTTCTCAAATTATTTAATCGCGCACAGGGTTTTTTCGGGATTCATTTATTTATACCTCGCAGTTTATCTCACTATCGAGTTGAGTTTTCTTTTTGCCAATCTTGATAAATTCAAGCACGGTGGTTTTGTTACATTAATTGTTGGTGGCGGATTATTTGTGGTGATGTATGTATGGTATCGCTCGCGCAAAATTAAAAACCGTTATGTTGAATTTGTACGGATGGAACATTATATCCCGCAGATACAGGAATTGAGTAATGACAGAACCGTTGTAAAAGCGGCAACGCATCTTGTGTACATGACAAGTGCGAATAATCCGCGGGAAATTGAACACAAAATCATTTATTCAATCCTGAACAAAAAACCGAAGCGCGCAGACATTTACTGGTTTGTGCATATTGATACTTTAGACGATCCTTATACTGCGGAATATTCTGTTGATCACATTATTCCGAATGATATTATCCGCGTTGAATTCAGGTTGGGTTTTCGCATTGCGCCAAAAATAAATTTAATGTTCCGCAGAGTCGTGGAAGAATTAGTAACGAATAAAGAAGTGAATATTACCAGCCGTTACGAGTCGCTTGAACGAAATAATGTCGTGGGAGATTTTCAATTTATTGTAATGGAAAAATATTTAAGCCAGGATAATGAATTGCCATTTTTTGAAAGAATAATAATGAAATTATATTTTTGGCTGAAAGAGATCAGTCTTTCCGAAGAAAGAGGTTTTGGTCTCGATCCGTCAAATGTAACGGTAGAAAAATTTCCACTCATCGTTTCTCCCATTCCAAATTTCAATTTAAAAAGAACTGCAGAAAACGAATAGGACTCACCATTTAGATTTTTTTGCGCCTTTACATCTTTGCGTCTTTGCGTGAAATTTTATAAGTAACTTTCCCTGCTAACTGCCGCACATTGAACCATCTTATCATTTATATTTTAGCTGCCATCGTTGCGCTTTCAATTCTTGGTTATTTTTTCCAGGAAAAATTTATTTTCCGTCCGGAAAAACTTCCTGCAAATTTTACTTACAAATATGATATCCCGTTTAAAGAATTATTTTTTGATGTAGAACCCGGCGTTCGCATCAACGGCTTGCATTTTTTTCGGCCAAAACCTTTTGGGTTGATATTATATTTTCACGGCAACACGCGAAGCATAAAGGGGTGGGCAAAATATGCACAGGATTTTTATCGCTACAATTATGATGTGGTGTTGGTTGATTATCGTGGCTTCGGAAAAAGTACCGGCAGGCGAAGTGAAAAAGAAATTATGAACGATATGCAATTTGTCTATACAAAATTGGCGGAACAATATACAGAGCAGCATATTATTGTTTACGGAAGAAGCATTGGCAGTGGCTTTGCGGCGAAAGTTGCATCTGATAATAATCCGCGATATTTAATTTTAGATTCTCCTTATTATAATTTTCAAAAAGTTGTTGAGCGCTTTTTGCCGATACTTCCCATTCGTTTTATTTTGCGTTATCGTTTGCGAACGGATAAATGGATAATTCATGTAAAATGTCACACGTATATTATTCATGGAACAAAAGACAGGTTGATACCAATTAAACACAGCGAAGAATTGCAAAAATTAAATCCGCAAAAAATTACGTTGATAAGAATTGTTGGCGGCAGACATAATAATCTTCCATCTTTTCCGGAATACCATAATTTTATCCGTGATATTTTAAAGTACTGAATATATGAGCAGAAAGATTTTTTTCCGTTGGTTGAAAGGGGTAATAATTATTTATTGCGCTGCCGGCATTGCGCTTTATTATTTGCAGGATCATATTTTATTTCATCCGGAACCATTCAGCAAAAATGCGAAATATGATTTCACCGATTCCTGCAGTGAAATTAATATTCTGTACGATAATGAAACCAATCTCAACATTATTCAATTCAAAACAAAAGACACTCCAATTAAAGGAGTGGTTTTATATTTTCACGGTAACAGAAAAAATATTTCATGGTACGCAAAGTACGCAGTGAATTTTACAAAGAATAATTATGAAGTGTGGATGCTCGATTATCCCGGCTTTGGCAAAAGCACCGGAAAATTTGCGGAGCTAAAATTATATGATTATGCATTGCAGGTTTATAAATTAGCGAGAACGAGATTCAAGCCCGCAAATATTATTATCTACGGAAAAAGTCTCGGCGGCGGCATTGGGTCGCAACTTGCTTCGGTGCGCGATTGTAAATATTTAATTCTTGAAACGCCTTGTTATAGCATGACGTCGCTCATTGCGCATTATCTCCCCATCTATCCTGTAAAACAAATGCTGCATTATCATTTTCCCAACAATGAATATTTACAAAATGTAACGGCGCCAATAATTATTTTTCATGGCACCGATGACGGCGTAGTTCCTTACAGCAATGCTTCGATGCTCAAAGAAGTTTTAAAAACCAATGATGAATTTGTAACAATAAAAAATGCTTCCCATAATAACCTAAATGATTTTCCAATCTTTCACCAAAAATTAGATTCATTGATGAAATGAATTGTGAATTCCAGACGAAACCTGTCAGGTCTTTGAAATTCATCATTCGCAATTTTTTTACGACATCAAATGCTTAAATCTCTCCAAACTTTTTTCCGGAATGAAATAATGATTATGCGAAACTGCTGTTTCGTCGGAATAAACATCCAGCAAATGAAGTTTTTTATTTCTAAGCAAATAACATTTGTAACCAAGAGCAGCGATCATTTCAAATAATTTTATGCGCTCATTTTTAGCAGCAAGCTCACACAGCAAAACCGGGTGATGAATACTCAGCGTTCTCATAAATGAAGCAAAAACGGGGACTTCCAATCCTTCCACATCGCATTTAATAAAATCAAGTCTGCGCAATTGTTTAAATAATTCATCACCGGAAGAATTTTTTACTTTTTCTGATTCAACATATTCTAAACTTGTGTGTGCCTGCATCACACGCGCATACGCAAACTTTTTCATAGCGCCTACTTTTGGTATTCCCATTTCAACATATTCGCCTTCACCGCCAAGCGCCACTTGATAAAGTGTTACGTTACTGATATTTTTTTTTCGCAATAAATTTTGTAAAGTGTTGTGAAACTTAGTCATCGGTTCAACCGCAAAAATTTTTCCCGATGGTTTTACAAGCCGGCTTAATTCCAAAGTATAATAACCAAGATGCGCACCGATGTCAACGCAATAATCTCCTTCCTGAATAAATTCTTTTAAAAAATAAACATCCTGGTAATCAACGCCTGCCAAACCCGTCTTAAATATTTTTTGAAAAGAAGATGCGAGCAAAGCGAGGTATTTTTTTTCTCCAAGAAGAGAAAGTAAAAATTTTTTTATCGAATTCATGCGGCTAAAAATACAATTATATTCGGAAAATCATTTTTACAACGGAACTACATTTTGATTTTTATTTTTCTTGATTTTTTCAGGTATCGCCGATATAATTTCATCTTTCAAAGCCTGCACCAGCCGTTGTTTCACAAAATCCCGGTGCACAACGACACTCACTTCCCGCATTGGCGCCGGATGTTTAAAATGCCTGATGAGTTGCATTTGCCTGCTGGTAAAATAAGTTGTTGCAAGCTCCGGCAAAATAGTGATGCCGTCATTTAATTCAACCATTTTGCTTAATGTTTCAATAGTTCCGGCTTCATAATTAAAATTGGAATTTTCCATGCTTGCCTTTCGCAACTCACAAAGATTTACAATTTGAGAACGGAAACAATGTCCTTCTTCAAGCAGCCATAATTTTTGCGGATCAATATCCTGTGCCAGCACGTAATTCTTTCTATACGCGATATTTTTTTTCGACGCAAACACCAGCAATTCTTCATAAAAAAGAACATGTTCTTTAATTCCGTTTTCCTGCAATGGAGTAACTAAAATGCCCGCGTCAATTTTTCCTTCGCGCAGTTTGGTAATGATAATTTCAGTGGTCACTTCATTTACGGTTAGCTTTATCTGAGGATATTTTTTAGTAAAACTTTTTGCAAAAAGCGGCAGTAAATACGGCGCTAATGTGGGAATAATGCCAATGCGCAGTTCACCGGACAGTAAACCTTTTTTAGTTTGAATAATTTCCCCGATAATGCTTTTTTCAGAAAGTATTTTTCTTGCCTGTTCAATTATTTCTTTCCCTGCTTCGGTTGGAATAACTGGTTGTTTGCTTCTGTCAAATATTTTTATTCCTAACTCCTCTTCTAATTTTTGCACCTGCATACTTAATGTGGGCTGTGTAACGCAGCAATCTTCGGCAGCAGTTGCAAAATGCCTGAATGTATCTATGGCAATAATGTATTCGAGTTGAATGAATGTCACACAAAAGAATTTAAAACTAAATAGATTAAATCTATGTTAACATAAAATTAATCAATTTAATTTATATTAAAGATTGGCGACCTTTAGCAATCCAAATCAAATACTCTCAAAAAAAATTTTTATTATGAGCGAAGAAAAAAAATTAACCACCGCTTCCGGTATTCCTTATTATCATCATGAGGATACAATGAGTGTGGGACCAAGGGGTCCATTATTATTGCAGGATTTTATTCTGCACGAAAAGATGGCGCATTTTAATCGTGAGCGCATTCCTGAAAGAGTGGTTCATGCAAAAGGCAGCGCTGCTTATGGAGCTTTTATAGTTACACACGATATTTCAAAATATACGCGCGCAAATTTGTTTAATCAAATTGGAAAAAAAACGCGTACAATTCTTCGTTTTTCTACAGTTGGTGGCGAAAAAGGTTCAGCCGATACAGAAAGAGATCCGCGGGGATTTGCCTTGAAATTTTATACTGAAGAAGGTAACTGGGATCTGGTTGGCAACAACACGCCCATCTTCTTTATAAAAGATCCGAAAAAATTTTCGGATTTTATTCATACTCAAAAAAGAGATCCTTATACAAATTGCAAAAGCCCGACGATGATGTGGGATTTCTGGAGTTTAAATCCGGAAAGCCTGCACCAGGTAATGTTTTTAATGAGCGATCGTGGTACACCTTATGGTTACCGGCACATGCATGGTTTTGGCAGTCACACGTTCAGTATGATCAATGATAAAAATGAAAAAGTTTGGGTGAAATTTCATTTAAAAACCGCACAGGGAATAAAAAATTTTACCAATGATGAAGCAGTAAAGATGAAAGGCATTGATCCTGATTTTGCGCAACGCGATCTGCTCGAAGCAATTGACAGAGGTGAGTTTCCGAAATGGAATGTGAAAATACAGGTGATGACTTTAGATGAGGCAAAAACATATAAGTTCAATCCTTTCGATTTGACAAAAGTTTGGAGCCACAAAGATTTTCCGTTGATTGATGTTGGTGTTTTGGAATTGAACGAAAACCCAAAAAATTATTTTGCTGAAGTGGAACAATCTGCATTTGCTCCGGCTCATGTTGTGGATGGTATTAGTTATTCTCCAGATAAAATGTTGCAGGGAAGATTGCTTTCGTACCCGGATGCGCATCGTTATCGTCTTGGTGCTAACTACGAACAAATTCCGGTGAACCGTTGTCCATACGCTGTGAATAATTATGAAAGAGATGGGCACATGCGCATTGACGGAAATGCAGATGGCGCTCCGAATTATTTTCCGAATAGTTTTGATAACATCAAACCTGATGAAAAATATAAAGGCATACCGATGGAGTTGGAGACAAATGTTGCGGACTGGCACGATAGGAATGTGCCGGGTGAAAATGATCATTACACGCAGCCGGGAATTTTTTACAGAGAAGTATTAAATGATTATGATAAGAAAAATCTTGTTAGTAATATTGTGGGCGCAATGAGTGGCATCAGTGGTCCCAAAAAAGATGAAATTGTTAATCGCCAGCTTTGCCATTTTTTCCGCGCCGATATTGGCTTAGGAATGGCTGTGGCAAAGGGTTTGGGAGTTGATGCGGAAAAAGCGATGCCTAAACAACACAGCAAAGAATCAGTTACCGTTTAATTGTTCTACTACACATGTGATAACTTCAAAGCCTCGCCCGGTGCGGGGCTTTTTGTTAATGACTGGTCAAAGCCCTCTTTTACAATAATAGAAAATTGCGAATTACGTAATATCGTTAGCTTTTTTGTGCATTCGATAATGCAGCACCCAATGCAGTAACGCTAACATAATGGAACAACCCAAACAACTCTACCTGGAATTTGTAAGAGGAACAGTCGCTATACTTGTATTTATAGCACACACAATCGAATTACTTCCTCCGATAAGCGATGCACCAAACCGTTTCATGATAAATTATGTAGGAACTGATTCAGTGATGATCTTTTTTTTGTTATCCGGTTGTGTAATTAATATTTCACAAACACGAAAGCCGAAATCAAAAAAAGATTTTTTTATCAACAGAATAATTCGCCTCTATCCTCAATTTGTTATTGGAGTGCTTTTAGGATTGATTGTAATACTTGTACTAAAAATGCCAACTCCTTCCTTCGGAAATATCATTGGCAATTTTTTTATGTTTAGCACGATACAAGGTTATATCGCCACTTGTTTCAGAACTAATCTTCCTGTTTGGACATTAACATTCGAGATGTTTTTTTATATGATGTTTCTTCTTTGCATCGGCGGTAATACTAAAAGAAAAATATGGATTTGGTTTTTTATTGCTTTGATGATGATGCCGCTGTATTATTTGAAAGCGGGCAATAATTTTGAAAGACATTTTATTTTTATTATTGTATTTTCTTCAATATGGGTGGTTGGCTATTTCATTTATGCATACAGGAAATATTTTTATGCAGATGTATATACTTCATTATTTAGTTTTGGGTTATTGCCCATTATTTCGAGGCTCCATATTTTTAATTTAGTTTATGATCCGTTCAATTATTTGTTATTCGCATTGATGGCTGCTCCATTTTTCAGGTTTTGTCTCCGGGAAAAACCGGAAGGCGTCAAAATAAAAATTGGTTATTTTATTGTTGCATATATCGGACTTTCAATTTTGCTTTTTTTACATCATGATGCTGGCAAACTATCAAGCAAAA
>DATHPY010000500.1:0-3712 GCA_035483315.1 Puia sp.
ACCATTTTCCCGCATCGCTGTCATAATCCGTATCGCATTTTTGCAAAGTTGCAATTCTTTCGCCACCGAGTTTTTGCAATTGAGAATCTACATCTTCACCGGCCTTGCAAAAAAGTGGATAAGCTGTATCTCCCAATGCTAATACACCATATTTTAATTTTTGCAGCTTGAAACCATTTTTATGAATATGATCATAAAACTTTTTTGCTGCCGCCGGCGGTTCACCATCTCCTTGTGTGCTGATCACTGTAAAAAAATATTCTTCTTTGTGCAGATCATCCAAACGATATTGATCAAGACTTACAATTTTTGCATTGATGCCATTCTTTTTTGCCTTTGCGGCAAAATCAGTCGCTAATTTTTTTGAATTACCGGTTTCAGTTCCGTAAGCAATAGTAATTTTTCCAACTTGAGGTTTTACGATCTGACCGTCCCGTCCTGATTGTAAAATATTTTCTGCGCCCTCATTTGATTGAGCTATCAAGCCCGCAATATATCCGTTCAGCCAAATAATTTCTTCCTTCGAAGAAGTCGATATCAGGTCCTGAAGTATTTTTAATTTTTCGTTTGTCAGCATGTCCTCAATTATTCATTATTAATTTTTCATTGTTCGTTGCTACGCTCTCGCTTCAGCTTTCGCTTTTTCATTCACGGAACTAAAATAATTTTGCTTGCTATTGCTGTTTGGCAACCATTGAAATTGTTCATGAAGCGCTGCTACTTTCCCGATAATGACCAGCGTTGGTGAAACATAACCTGAACTCTTAAATGTTTTTAGATATTCATGAACGTTAGCGCGGTAAATATTCTGTAATGGAGTAGTTGCCTGTTCAATTACAGCAATATGAATTTCCGGACCGATATTATTCTCTAGTAGTTTTTCAACAATTGCATCTGTATTATCAGACGACATATAAAACACAAGTGTATCTTCTGTTTGAGCCAATTCTTTCCAGTAATTATTTTTTAAAAGATCTATTTTGTAATACGTGATGAAGCGAACCGCATTAGAATAATTTCTTGCTGTCAAAGGAATGCCTGCATAAGCCGCTGCTCCCGATGCAGCCGTAACGCCGGGAATAATTTCATATTCAATTTCATGTTGAACCAACGTTTGCAGTTCATCAAAAACATTGGAGAAAAAAGAAACATCGCCGCCTTTCAATCGTACAACAAGTTTTCCCTGTAGTGCGTAATCAACTAATAATTCATTAATGACTTCCTGTGGAGTTGATGCGCCTTTTCTGCATTGCTTACCCACATGCAAGATCTGCGCATTCTTATTTGCATATTCATTTAATATCACATCGCTCACCAATCTGTCTGTAATGATAACGTCGGCTTGTTGCAGCCAACGAAGCGCTTTTAACGTAAGTAATTCCGGATCGCCGGGACCGGCGCCGGCGATAATTACTTTTCCTTTTTTTCCAATTGTCTTTTTCATTTTATAGTCTATAAGTTCAGTAGAATATCAGTACAAAAAAATTATTGGATCATACAAGCTCCCACAGTTACATTACTCGTCTCATCGATCAAGATTGCTCCGCCGTTTACCCGCAGATCCTTATACGAATCAAACGGAATAGCAGAAGCAACTTTAATAGTAGCCTTCACTATATCATTCAAAGAAGCATCTTTCACGTTGTAATTTTTTTCGAGCGTATTAACATCCAACTTATATTCAATTTCTTTTACCGAGCTGCGCACACGACGACTGTTGATCTGCAATAAATATTTATTTCCCTGTACAAGCGGCTTGCTGTCCATCCAGCATAATAATACTTCCAATTCGGTTTCCAATTTTGGTTTGTTATCATTTTTCAGAATCATATCACCTCGACTGATATCAATATCATCTTCTAATTGCATCACTACGCTTTCTGTTGCAAACGCGATATCTGATTCTTTTCCGGCTACTTCAATGCTTTTAATTTTGCTTGTTAACCCTGAAGGCAGTACAATTATCTCATCACCTTTTTTATAAATTCCGCTGATTATTTTTCCGGCATAACCGCGATAATCGTGCAGCTCTTCTGTTTGCGGACGAATAACATACTGTACCGGAAACCTGCCGTGCGTAAGGTTTACATCATTTTCAACATGCACATTTTCGAGTACTTCTAATAAAGTCGGTCCATCGTACCAGGAAAATGAAGATGATCTGTCAACAATATTATCACCTTTCAACGCGCTGATCGGAATATAAGTCACATCAGGTAATTCCAGCGATCTTGCCACTTCAGTATAATCAATAACGATGTTGGAAAAAACATCCTGCGAATTATCAACCAGATCCATTTTATTAATAGCAACAATTACATGCGGAATTTTCAGCAGCGACGCAATGATGGAATGTCTGCGTGTTTGTTCTGCAACTCCGTTTCTCGCGTCAACTAAAATAATAATGAGGTTCGCATTTGACGCGCCGGTGATCATGTTGCGCGTGTATTGAATATGCCCGGGCGCATCTGCAATTATAAATTTGCGTTTCGGCGTGGAAAAATATTTATACGCCACATCAATTGTAATTCCCTGTTCACGCTCTGCGCGCAAACCGTCAGTGAGCAACGCCAGATCAATTTCACCATCTTCTTTATTCCTGCTTTGTTTTTCCAAAGCTTCCAGCTGATCAACTAAAATATTTTTGCTGTCAAACAGCAAACGCCCTATCAGCGTGCTTTTGCCGTCATCAACACTTCCTGCAGTTATGAAACGCAACAGATCCATTCGATGTAAGGTTTTAGATTTACGATTTCTTCATTTTCAAATTTGCACATTTTCAAATTATTTTGTTCCAGGCATTTGTCCTTTCTTCACCATCATTGCGTCGCACTCGTGTACGGCAACAATTCTATTCGGCGCCTTACTATCTTCGGTTATACATTAACGTTGATCTCCATGATTCCCCACCATGAATGGCAGAGCTAGTCGATGTTTCACTAATTGTCAATTATCCATTATCAATTCTCAATTAAAAATACCCGTTCTTTTTTCTGTCTTCCATCGCTGCTTCAGAAAACTTATCATCAATTCTCGTTTCACCGCGTTCACTTGTTTTTGTTGCGGTAATTTCTTTTATAATATCATCAATTGTTATTGCTGTTGATTCCACTGCGGCTGTGCAAGTCATATCACCAACTGTTCTGTAACGGACTTTCTTTTTTAAAATATTATCTGTTTCATCCAAACGTATAAAAGAAGAAACGGCCACAAGCTGACCTTCATGTTCTATCACTTCACGGTCGTGCGCAAAATAAATGGAAGGCAGCGCGATTTTTTCGCGGCGTATATAATTCCACACATCAGTTTCCGTCCAGTTACTGATCGGGAACACTCTTACATTTTCTCCTTTTTGAATTTTACCATTATAAATATTCCATAATTCTGGTCTTTGCTTTTTTGGATCCCATTGACCAAATTCATCGCGCACTGAAAAAATCCTTTCTTTTGCTCTGGCTTTTTCTTCATCGCGGCGGGCGCCACCGATGCAGGCATCAAATTCAAATTCTTCGATCACATCCAGCAGTGTGTATGTTTGTAATTGATTACGACTCGCGAATTTTCCTTTTTGCTCTGTTAAATTTTTTGTTTTAATCGTGTCTTCAACTTTGCGGACAATTAATTTTTCCCCAATTGTATTTACTAAGTCATCACGAAAATCGAGCGCTTCAGGGAAATTGTGGCCTGTATCAATATGAACCAACGGAAAAGG
>DATHPY010000501.1:0-2915 GCA_035483315.1 Puia sp.
TGGATTTTTTCATAAACCACAATCATACGATCTTCAGGATATGCTTGGCAAAGAAAAATGGGAGTTTGCAAAAAATTTATTACTTACCGCACAGGATAAAAGAGAGGTGACGATGGATCTGATAAAACCAAAACTTAAAAACTGGGATGCAGATCGCATTGCAGCAATAGATATGATACTAATGCGGCTGGGTGTTTGCGAATTTTTATATTTTGAAACCATTCCGCCAAAAGTAACCATCAACGAATATATTGATGTAGCCAAGGAATACAGCACGCTGCAAAGCGGTCAATTTGTAAATGGAATTTTAGATAGTATTCATAAAGATTTACTTCGTGAAAATAAATTGCATAAAGTGAGTTATAAGAACTAAGAATCAAGGTACAAGAGACAAGGCACAAGGTCTTAAATTCACAATAGCCTTCTTGTTTCTTGCTTGCGTATTCTTATGCCTTTTGTCTTTTTTTCCTGAACCTTGATTGTTGAATCTTGTGCCTTGATTCTTTTCATACATTTGCAAAAATTTTTCATGCGGATTTTTCTTCTTTACTTTATTCTAACGGCTACTATCTTTAGTTGTGTTAACAAAGATAAACCGGCGACTATAAATGAAGCGGCATTGAAAGATTCAGCAAATTTTACGACTATTCAATGGCTTGATTCGACGAATAAAAATTTTGGCACAATTGCAGAAGGACAAAAATTAGAAGTGGCATTTCATTTTAAAAATTCAGGCAATAAACCGCTGGTAATTGCGAGAGTTCAACCAAGCTGCGGATGTACAGTTGCCGAGCAGCCGACGGAGCCGATTGCTCCCGGAAAAGAAGGAAATATTAAAGCGGTTTTTGACAGCGAAAATCACACGGGCGTTAATCATAAAACATTGTATGTTTACGCCAACACAAAAGGAACACAGGCGAATGAACTGCAATTTGCTGTGGTAGTTGAAAAGAAAAAATGGTAACAATTAAATAGAAATAAAAAATAACACAATGACTCTAGCAATTTTTTTACAGGCAGCGCAAGGTGGAGGTCAAAGCACCACTTTTATTTTTTTAATGGGCGCTATGATTTTAGTTTTTTGGCTTTTTATGATTCGTCCTCAAGCTAAAAAAGCAAAACAGGCAAAACAGTTCCAGGAAGGAATGCAAAAAGGTGATAAGATCGTGACCATCGCCGGCATTCATGGAACAGTGAATAAAGTAAATGACGATGCAACGCTGATGATCGAGACCAGCCCGGGAAGTTATATGAAGATCGAAAAAAGCGCCATTTCAATGGAGTGGACGCAGAATCTTAACAAAGCGACTGCTGATAAGAAATAGTTTTTAAAAATCTAAATACAAAAATTAAAAACTAAATTATAAAAACTAAATTGTAAGTCCGAAATTAAAATGAAATTGTTCATTATTAATTTCGGATTTTTAGTTTTTATTTTTTTAGAATTTAGTTTTAAAATTTATGCTACGAATTGGGTTAACAGGCGGAATTGGTTCAGGCAAAAGCACCGTTGCAAAAATTTTTGAAGTGCTTGGCATTCCTGTTTATTATGCAGACGATGCCGCGAAAAATATAATGAATGATGATGATGAATTAAAACAACAGATCATAAAACATTTCGGCGATCGGTCATACATCAATAATAAGCTTGACAGGAAATATATTTCAGAAAAAGTTTTTGATAACAAAGAAAATCTTTCATTACTAAATTCCTTGGTTCATCCGAAAACAATACGCGATGCGGAAAACTGGATGAAAAATCAAACAAGCGTTTATGCAATTAAAGAAGCTGCGTTAATATTTGAAAGCGGCTCGGAAAAATTTTTGGATTATGTGATCGGAGTTTCTTCACCTGAAAATATACGTATTGAACGCACCATGAAACGCGATAATATTTCTGAAGAAGAAGTTAATAATCGCATAAAAAATCAGATGAATGAAGAAAAGAAAATGAGTTTATGCAATTTTGTTGTTACTAACGATGAACAACAACCGCTTTTGTCACAGGTAATTGCATTGCACAAACAACTTCTTCATCTTGCAGAAAATAATGTTGATGAGTAAAAAATACAGTCAGTTAAAAGCATCGTTTGCCATTGCAAAAGCAAGTTTGTTGGCGATTTTGCGTAGTCCGACATCAATAGTTTTTTCTTTATTATTTCCCATAATTTTTATTCTTGTTTTTGGTGAAATGGTTGACACCGGCGGGTTATCAATCAAAGTTGGCATTGCACCCCAATGCGATACCAGCAGTATTGTATACAAAGCGATCATGTCTGTAAAAAATATAAAACCGCAAACAGGAATGAACGAAAGTTCAATGACAGATGCTTTGCAAAAAGGAAAAATAACGGCGATACTAAATATCAAAAGCGATGGTGGAATTTTTTTAATTCCTCATTATGAAGTAGAACTTATCACGTCAAATTCTTCTGCGCTCAAGTTACCATTATTACAATCCATCGTCAAGCAATCTGTTGATGGATTGAATGAAAAATTATTTTCGAAAAATTTTAGTGCAGCAAAAGTTACGATAACAAAAATTCCCGGGAGAACGTATAAAATAATTGATTTCATTTTGCCGGGGCAATTAGGATTTTCTTTATTGATGGCAGGCGTTTTTGGCTCTGCGTTTTTATTTTTTAGTCTGAGGCAAACGCTGGTATTAAAAAGATTTTTTGCAACGCCAATAACCCGCACTTATTTGATATTTGGAGAATTACTTAGCCGGCTTTTTTTTCAAATCATCGCATTTACCATTATGGTTTTGTTCGGTTGTTTTGTATTTCATTTCACTTTGATAAACGGAATATTTACTTTTTTGGAAATGCTTTTATTTTCGGTTTTCGGATTAGTAATTTTTGTGGGAATCGGTTTTATTGTAAGCAGTGTTATTGAAGATGAAAGTTCGATCG
>DATHPY010000502.1:0-4279 GCA_035483315.1 Puia sp.
ATGCTATTCGTCAGAACGGAGATTTGAAAAGATTAATGCACTAAAATATTTAACTGATTGGGATTGGAAAGAATAGACTAAATCAAGAAATAATGAGAAACGAAATTAGTCAACGTCATTGCGAATCCCATTTCGTGGAATTGCGCGCGAGGATGGGCTGTGGCAATCCGATTTTAAAAAATCAACAATTTAATTATGCTAAGAGCAGATTGCCACGTCGCGGCCAACCACAAATCAACGCTTCGCTCCTCGCAATAACGCTCTATTTTGGTTTATCCTTTCCAATCCTAAAAATGATAGTTCAAAAATATTCAAAAGCGGGTTTGGCAGCCACCGTGATGAGGCTAACAATCATGTATATCCCAAGACTAAATTTTCTTTTTTTTCTTTTATTGAATCTGCAGGTTTGTTATTCACAAAAGACCTCACCCCTTTCCAAAAGAGAGGGGCTTGTAGCCCGTAAACTTTATTTCAGCACTTCAGGCAGTGACAACAACGATGGAACCATCAATCATCCATTTAATTCAATTTCAAAATTTAATAATCTTGATTTTGTCGCTGGTGATAAAATTTATTTTAAAGGTGGCGAGACTTTTAATGGCAGCATGTTTATTGATTCAACAAAATCCGGAACATCAAAAAAAAATATTGAAATCAGCTCTTATGGAAATGGGAAAGCGATAATTAATTCAGGAAATCTCACGGCATTTCTTTTATATAAAACAAAATTCATCCAAGTAAACAATTTGAAATTTATTGGAGTGGGGCGAAAAAATGGAAATACCAAAGATGGAGTAAGAATTGATAACTCGGATAATATTTCAATCAAAAATATTGACGTTTCCGGTTTTCAAAAATCAGGTTTATTTATTTATTCTTCATCAAACATAAAAGCAACAAATGTATATGCGCACGAAAACGGCGCAGCGGGAATTGCTGTGGACGGAGCTTACAGCATAAAAGAAAGTAATTACAATATTTATATTGACAATTGCACTGCAGAAAATAATCCCGGCGATCCGACAAATTTAAACAATCACAGTGGCAATGGAATTGTTGTTGGTAATTGCAAAAAAGTGATGATTGAATATTGCACCGCGACAAATAACGGATGGGATATGCCGCGAATTGGAAATGGCCCGGTTGGAATTTGGGCTTACGAAGCAGACAGTGTTATCATTCAGCACTGCCTCTCCTATCGCAACAAAACTTCCGTGGGTGGCGCTGATGGTGGCGGGTTTGATTTTGATGGCGGCGTCACTAATTCAATAATTCAATATTGCCTCTCGTATGAAAATCAAGGAGCGGGTTATTCCATTTTTCAATATTTGTATGCTACGCCGTGGTACAATAATATTTTTCGTTTTAACATCAGCGAAAATGATGGCAGTGTTTCCGATTCAAAAGCGGGCGTCTATATTTGGAATAGTTCGCGCGATTCAAATCAATTTTATAATTGCTTTTTTTATAACAATACCATTTACAATTCAAAAGGTTTTGCACTGACTTATTCTGAATTGAGCGAGCACAAAAATTTTTCTTTCTATAATAATATTTTTATCGGAGAAGATAGTTTGATAAGAGGAATAAAAGGTGTTGATGTTTTTGTTGGAAATGACTGGTGGTGTTTGAAAAATAAATTGCCTGGTAAAATTGTTGGTTTAAATATAAATCTGGTTTTTAAAAATCCCGGCAATGCAAAAATAACTTCTGCAAAACAGCTCAATCAATTTTTTAATTATCAATTGCCGCAGAGTTCTTTATTAAAAAATAAAGGAATTAATTTATACAAGCAATACAAAATCAATAATGGCGGAATTGATTTTCTTTCCAAACCGATAATTACAAATGGAATTGGCGCGTGCTTGAATTAAGTTTTATTTTTCTCTCACAGATTGCACGGATTTACACGGATAGTCTTATAAATTAATGGCTGAATTTATCTGTGCAAATCTGAGTAATCTGTGAGAACCAAATCAACAAATCATTTTTTTGTCGTAGTATCTTTTTGCGACTTTGCAGTATCTGCCAATGATGGATTAGTAGCATCGCTGTTACCTGGTACATCTATTTTAGCAGGATCATTTTTTTCTTTTTTATCATAATCTTTTGATGAAGTTCCGTGACAGGAAAATATGGCTGTTGCAATTATTATAGCGCCTAAAAGGGTTTTTGTTTTCATGATATTACCTTTTAAGATTAAACCATCATTATGTCTATTTCAACATTAATCAAATAATTGTGCCATTATATTCTTGGTTTCAAATTCATTTTTTTGATGAGTTACGTGGCATTATTTCCTCGCAATGCAGGTTTTTATATTCGGATTTGAGATTTTCTTTCACATTTTAATCTCATTTTAAAGAAAAGATTTACGGCATATACTTTGGGATTTTTTTTACGTAGTTTATTCACCTTAAATAAAAAAATATGAAAAACAAATATTTTTTACCAGCCGCAGGATTGTTTCTATTAATTAGTTGCGGAAGCAATAACCAATCGGCAAATACAACCGACAGCAGCCAGGCGAAAGCTGATAGCAGCAACACTATGAAAGACTCATCTATGTCTGCATCAATTACACAACAGGATACAAAATTTGCAGTAGAAGCGACGAACATCGGGATGATGGAAATTGCATTGGGGAATGTTGCACAGCAAAATGCCATGAGAAAAGATGTAAAAGATTTTGGAGCAATGATGGTAAAAGATCACACCGGCGCTGCGGATGATTTGAAAAAGATTGCCGACGCAAAACATATAACATTACCCACTTCGCTATCCGCGGATGATCAGAAAAAAATTGATGACATGAAAGCGAAAACAGGAAATAAATTTGATAAGGCATACATTGATATGATGATTGACGGACACAAAAAAGCTGCAGACGAATTTCAAGATGAAATAAAATCGGGATCAGATGCTGACCTCCGTGCATTTGCAACAAAAACGCTTGATGTAATACATGCACACCTTGACTCCGCACAAAAATGTAAAGCCATGCAAAAATAAAATAATTCGAAAATTAAATACGCAGGATTTATTTATATTCTCCGATAGCAATAAGTTCATTATAGTTTTTATCGAATGCAATTTCGTATACTGTGAACAGGTTGCCCGACGGAGGAGCAGAAGAAGCCAGTATCCATCCATATCTGTAGCCGGTGCTGTTTTTTATTCTGAAAGCAATATATGATTCGATATTGTAAAGATTGTATCCGGTGTTGGATGGAAACCCGCTATAATAAATTTGAGTTTGGGAATATGCATCGGAAAAATTAGTTGTATCCGTGCTTGTTAGTGTGTATCCCTTTGCCAGGTCCTTTGTGTAATAAACAAGTTCTGTATCTCCCAATGATCCGACAGCTTTTATTTGGGTTTCCAAAAATTGCAGACTGTCTCCACTCGTAAAATAATTAGGACCGCCCTCCGAAGTTTCACCAACCACACCGGCATTGCCACCACTGTTGGAATCTGCCTGTATCACAAAACTAATTGTATCCATGCCTTCGAGTTGAATATAATAATACCCGGTCGCTAAAAGAGGAATCAATTGCGAAACAGTGGGGAAGCCAGGATAAGGATTTAGCGTAATGCCTGAAGTTCCACCTCTCATATCTGTTATATTAGTTGGTACAGTATCAGTGGTGCCACCGCCTCCGCCGCCCCCTGTTGGACCACCTGTTCCAGACGAGCTGCTTTTACTGCATGAGATTAACATACACATTAATGATAGAGCTACAACATTGAATATTCCGCAAAGATTTTTATTCATGAAGAGTACATGTTGCTTCGAAAATACATTTTTTAAAGTATTATTTAGCATAGAATTTTAACATTAAACAGCAGTTAGCAAAATATAAAAAGAAGGAATGAAATTATAGAGGAATAAAACGTTTAATTTTTAAAAAAAGTTGCCTCATCAGAATTGCAATAGTTTGTAAACATCAGAAGATTAATAAGAAGAATTTTGAATTTAGTACATTTGCAACCCTTCGTCAATTAAAAGTTCGGGACGTAGCGCAGCCCGGTAGCGCACTTGCATGGGGTGCAAGGGGTCGCAAGTTCGAATCTTGTCGTCCCGACAAAAATCGTTTAAGAAATTAAACGATTTTTTTTATTAGGATGTCTTCAAAACAGGAGCAGTTTTATGTATCAATTTTCTTTTGATCCAATGTTCGAGTTTAAAACTTATTGGTTCAAGACAAGCCGCTAATATTACAAATATCAGTGTTTCCCAAACCGGGCTTTCATTTGTCCAGTTACTAATGTATGGATA
>DATHPY010000503.1:0-2429 GCA_035483315.1 Puia sp.
TATTCAAGATTTGCAGGACATTCAAAATAAACTGGATGAAATCACTAAATACGAAAACCAGGGATTAGCAACGTTGAATGATGTGTTGCGTTTTCAATTGCAAAAATCAAATACACAGCTTACGCAACTTGAATTGGAAAACAATCGCAAAATTGCAAATTATAATTTGAATGTTTTGCTTGGACTGCCCGACAGCACTGAATTACAAGTTCAGGAAGTTACTTATAAACTTGATGTAAATAATCCGCTTGACCAATATTTGCAACAAGCGTTGAGAGACAGAAAAGAATTTGGTTCAATAACTTACCAGGCTGAAATTGCTGACGTCAACATCAAAAAAATTCACGATGAAAAATTACCGACTGTTGGTGTTGGCGGGAGTTTATATTATTTCAATTTATCAAAACCAATAATTCCAAGCAGCGGCGCATTTCTTGCTCCGTTTGTTGTTGGCTTAAATGCAAGCTGGGATATTTCCACTTTGTATAAAAATAAAAACAAACTCAACGAAGCGAATATTGAAAAACGACAGGTTGATATTTCCCGCGACATGCAGGTTGACAAAGTAAAAACAGAAGTGAACCAGAGTTATCGTACTTATGAATTAGCATTGGAAAGAATAAAAGTATTGCAGGACGCAGTAACGCAATCAACAGAAAACGAACGCGAGATGGAATCGAAGTTTCATAACAATCTTGCAACAACAACCGACAGGATAGATGCGCAGACATTGGTATTTCAATCGCGCATTAATCTGGAGTTGGCAAAGAGTGATGCAACAATCGCTTATTACACACTTTTAAAATCTATCGGTCATATACAACCATAAAACGTGAAAAGTGAGACGTGAGATTTTCACCTCTAATGTTTCACTTCTCACGAAAAATAAAACACAATAAACTGAAGTAACCCTCTTATTAATAAATCGAATTAAAAGAATCAACTATGGACGAGACACAACCTAAAAAAAAGAAAAGAATAATTTTCCCGATAATTCTCGGATTGGTTTTAGTAGGCGCATTAGTATTTACGCTGAAAGAATATTTGTATTATCAAAATCATGAAACAACGGATGACGCGCAGGTGGATGCGGATATAAGTCCTGTTGTTGCGCGCGTGAGCGGATATGTAAATGAGATCCGTTTCCAGGATAACCAGTTTGTAAAAGCCGGCGACACCTTAGTGGTGCTTGATGATAAGGATTATAGAATAAAATTAGAGCAGGCAATGGCCGCATTATCATCTGCACGCCAATCGGTGAATGTTTCCGAATCAAATGTTACTGAAGCAAGAACAGGAATTACCACTGCCGAAGCAAATGTGGAAGCAGCAAAAGTTCAGGTTTGGAAAACAACGCAGGATTTTGAACGCTACCAAAATTTGTATAACGACCACGCAATAACAAAAGCGCAGTTTGATGATGCGAAAGCTGCGAAAGATGCAGCAGATGCACAGCTTGCTGTTGCGCAAAGCCAGGTTCCTGTGCAAACAAAAAGAGTAAGTACAAATAAAAGCCAGGTTGGAGCAACCGCTTCAAATATTACCTCGCGTGAGGCTGATATTGATTATGCAAGATTACAGCTATCCTACACCGTTATAGTCGCTCCGGTCAATGGAATTATTTCAAAAAGAAATATTCAGATCGGGCAATTAGTACAAAACGGACAAACACTTTTTGCAATTGTTCACGACAATAATGTTTATGTAACTGCAAACTTTAAGGAAACGCAAATGGAGCATTTAAAAATTGGTGATAGTGTGGATGTAACTGCAGATGCGTTTTCCAATAAAAAAATTGCAGGAACGATACAATCATTTGCAGGAGCGACGGGCGCAAAATTTTCTTTGTTGCCTCCGGATAATGCGACGGGAAATTTTGTAAAAGTTGTGCAACGTGTTCCGGTGAAGATCACGCTGCAAGTGGATTCCACGACGATGGACATGCTGCGACCGGGAATGAGTGTGAGTGTGGTGGTGCACACGAAGTAATGGATAATTGAGAATGAATTGCGAATTCAAACTTTTATCTGAACCACGATTTTAACCTTATTCATCTTATTCAACTGATGATTTATTCAGGATAATCAGATAAATAAGGATAGAATCACGGTTCAGACATTGCCGAATAGAATTGTTGCCGCACAAGAGTGCGACCTGTTTGCCGACAGGCAGGCGCAAGAATGATGAAGAGAAAACAAATGCTGGTAACAAAAAGAAAAAACTAGTTTCTAAAAACTAAATGCTAACACGAATGCATAACCGAAAATTTAATTCGCATCAATTCGTGTAATTAGTGTTATAAAATCTTAAATAGAAATGGCAGAGCATGGATTTCGAAAATGGATCATTACCATAACGGTCATCATCGCTGCTTTACTTGAGCTTATTGATACAACTATTGTGAATGTTGCGTTGCCCGATATTATGGG
>DATHPY010000504.1:0-5350 GCA_035483315.1 Puia sp.
TTGGAAGATTTTAATATCGGCGATACTATTTCCGACGCAGAAATTCAGGAAGCATTGCCGGTTATCAGTGTAGATGAACCAACGATGAGCATGCTTTTCAGCATTAATAACTCACCGTTTTTTGGTCGCGACGGAAAATTTGTAACATCGCGCCAATTGAGAGACAGACTGATGAAGGAAACAGAAAAAAATCTTGCATTAAGAGTAGAAGATACAGACAGCGCAGATAGCTTTTTAGTTTTTGGTCGTGGTATTTTACACCTCGGCATTTTAGTAGAAACCATGCGCCGCGAAGGTTTTGAATTAACTGTCGGACAACCTACCGTTTTAGTAAAAGAAATTGACGGCAAAAAAAATGAACCATATGAAGTGTTGGTTGTTGATGTGCCTGCAGAATTCAGCGGTAAAGTAATTGATATGGTCACACAACGCAAAGGCGAAATGCACGTGATGGAAAGCAAAGGCGAGATGCAGCATTTGGAATTTGATATTCCATCGCGGGGGTTGATTGGTTTGAGAAGCAATATGCTTACCAACACCGCCGGCGAAGCTGTGATGGCGCATCGTTTTGCAGAATACAAACCATGGAAAGGCCCAATTCCCGGAAGAAGCAACGGCGTTTTACTTTCTAAAAATCAGGAACGCACAACAGGATATTCAATTGATAAATTACAAGACCGCGGAAGATTTTTTGTTGACCCAGGCGAAGAAGTTTACACAGGACAAATTATTGCCGAACACATTAAGCCGGGAGATTTAATTGTGAATGCTACCGAGCCAAAAAAATTAACCAATCACCGCGCCAGCGGCAGCGACGATGCTTCGCGTATTGCGCCAAAAACATTAATGACGCTGGAAGAATGCATGGAATATATTCAGCAGGATGAGTGTATTGAAGTAACGCCGAAAAATATCCGCATGCGTAAAGTGGTGTTGAATGAAGACGAAAGAAAACGCGTGCAAAAAATGATGAAGGCGGAAGAAGTTAATTAGTGGATAATGGGAAAATGAACAAAGAATAATGAAATTCTAAATTTCATTTTTACTTATTAATTTTACATTGAAATTATAACAATGAAAAAGTGCGCACTGATATTATTTTGTATTTTTTACTTTTTACTTTTTACTTCGGATTCATCTTCCGCTCAATGTTCCATCTGCACGCGCACCGCACAACAACTCGGCGAAAAACCTGCAAAAGCTTTGAACGCAGGAATTATCTATCTCGCATTTATGCCAATGACCATTATCGGCTACATCGGCTATCGCTGGTGGAGAAGTAATCATGAAACAGCTTGATTGCTGATCTGGTGATTTTGCAATTTCTGATTTCTTTATTCATCACATTTCCACATTAGCATATTATCAAATTATTTTAATACCAGCATCAGTTTTCATGGCGTCATCGTTGCGTCGCAATCCTTTTATCGGCAGAATATAGATTGAGCGGTAGGTTTATTATCCAAAAACTTCTTCTAAACTATGTGTCTATGATTCTATGTGGTGAATTATACTTTTAATTTTTTTTGCCACAGAGAGCCACAGAGTTTATTGAGAACCGCAGAGAGTTTCCCGTTGTGTCGTCGCGTCTTGGTGAGAAATATCATTTTAAATTCTTCAAAATCTTCTCCTGTGCTGCCTTTAATTGATCAGCAGTCAACTTCATTTTGCCGCGCGTAAAATTCAAATCATCCCCGCTGTCAATAGGAATAAGATGTAAATGCGCATGAGGAACTTCCAATCCAACAACAGATAATCCGCAACGGTTGCAGTCAAATGATTTTTCTATTGCTTTGGCAATTGGTTTTGCGAACAATAACATCTTGCTTAAATAATCGTCAGGCAGATCAAAAAATTTATCCGATTCAATTTTGGGAACAATCAATGTGTGTCCTTCGCGCAGCGGAAAAATATCTAAGAAAGCAAAAAACTTCTCATCTTCCGCAATTTTGTAACTGGGAATTTCACCGGCAATTATTTTTGAAAAAATGGTCATGATGTAAAAAATAATTAGTGATACAAATATAAACATTCGAGAGTCGTCATTGCGAAGCCCATTGCGTGGAATTGTGTGTGGGCATGGGTTGTGGCAATCTGATGTACAAAAATCAACAACTTATTTATCTATAAAGCAGATTGCCACGTCGCGGCTAAACACAAACCAACGCTTCGCTCCTCGCAATGGCGAACTCGCGAATTTTAGATGAATTACACGAACTTGCAAAAGCCATTGTTTTCATTCGTGTAATTCGCTAAAATTCGTGTAATAAAATTATCCAAATAATTCAATCGCAGCATCATAAATTTGAGTATGGAATTCATTGATTATTATAAAATTTTAGGATTAAATAAAAATGCATCGGAAGAAGACATCAAAAAAGCTTACCGCAAACTCGCGCGCAAGCATCATCCTGATCTGAATCCAAACGATAAAGAAGCAAATAAAAAATTTCAGCAAATAAATGAGGCCAACGAAGTATTGAGCGATCCCGAGAAAAGAAAAAAATACGACCAATACGGAAAAGATTGGCAACATGCTGATCAATTTGAGCAGGCAAAACAACAACGCTCGCAACGCACGCAAGGAGATAGCGGTTACAATTTCTCCGGCGATTTTAACGATGGCGATTTTTCTGATTTCTTTTCTGCAATGTTTGGCCAGCAAGCTGAAACCGGAAGGTCGAGAAGAACAACATTTCGTGGCAACGATTATAATGCAGAGCTTCATCTGAATTTGAAAGATGTTTACACCACTCAAAAACAAACCATAACTGTTGACGGGAAAAATATCCGCATTACCATTCCGGCCGGAGTTGAAGACGGACAAAAAATAAAATTAACAGGTCATGGTTCCGCTGGCATTAACGGCGGACCTAACGGTGATCTCTATATAACATTTATGATAAAAGAAGATAGCAGGTATCAACGCAAAGGAAATGATATTTATGTGAATGAAGACATTGATCTGTACACCGCGCTTCTCGGCGGAGAAAAAATTGTTGAAACATTAAGTGGTTCGATAAAAATAACCGTTAAGCCTGAAACGCAGAATGGGAGCCGCATCCGGCTGAAAGGAAAAGGATTTCCAATTTACAAAAAAGAAGGCGAATTTGGTGATTTGTATATTAAGTGGAATATAAAGCTTCCGACAAATCTTTCCCATGAACAAAAAGAACTTTTCAAAAAATTGTCAACGATGTAAACGAGATATATGGAAAATGAAAATTTAATTTCCATTACTGAATTTTGCCGCTATCATCATGTTGATTCTGATTTTATTCAATTGCTGCAACAAAACGGATTAATAGAAACAACAATTGTTCAGCAAACTGTTTATGTGCAAACGGATAATCTCGGGCAATTGGAAAAGTTTGTTCGCTTGCACCAGGAATTAAATATACCTGCGGAAAATCTTGATATCGTTTCTCATTTATTAAACAGAATGGAAAACCTGCAGCATGAAATAAAACTATTAAAAAATCGGCTGGGCTTTTACGAGCAATTTGAAAATAACTCCACACAACCGGAATAATATGTTATCACAGGATGAATTAAAAAAACGGGCAGGTGTTTACGCTGCAGATTTTGTTAAGAACCGCTCTACTATTGGTTTAGGAACGGGAAGCACGGTTTATTGGCTGATAGATGAGTTAGGAAAACGAGTTAAACAGGGACTTGAAATTATTATCGTTCCCACATCTGCACAAACTGCAGAGCTGGCAAAAAAAGTAGGCATAACCGTTAGTAATTTGGATGAAGTTGAAAAATTATCACTTACAATTGATGGCGCTGATGAAATTGATCCAAAAGGGCAATTAATAAAAGGCGGCGGCGGCGCGCTGTTGCAGGAAAAAATTGTTGCCAGTGCATCGGATGAATTAATAATTATTGCAGACAGCAGCAAACTTGTAACACAACTTGGCAAATTTCCGTTGCCTGTTGAAGTAATTACTTTCGGTTACAAACAAGCACAACAAAAAATTCTGCAATCAGGTTTTTGCAAAGAAGTAAAACTGCGCGAAAAAAATGGAAAGGTTTTTATCACTGACCATCAGCATTATATTTTAGATTGTTACTGCGAAAAAATTGCCGATGCTTCGTTATTAAACAGCACACTTCATCTTATTCCCGGAGTTGTGGAAACAGGATTATTCATAAACATGGCAACCAAAGCCATCATCGGGTATGAAGATGGAAGAATAGAAGAAATAGATTTCAAGTAATATTGCCACAGAGCGCACAGAAACACAGAGAAATCTTTTGTCGGCTACAAACTAAAAAACTCTAAATTGAAATTTTTTCAACTTGAAACTTTATTATCCCGGCGGGTGCAGTTACTTCGGCAGTTTCGCCTACTTTTTTTCCTAAAAGTCCTTTGCCGATTGGCGAGGTAACAGAAATTTTTCCTGATTTTAAATCCGCTTCTTTTTCTGAAACAAGATGATAGGTGACCTGTTTTTTTGTATTTAAATTGGTAACAGTAACTTTTGTTAATACAGAAACTTTGGTTATGTCAATATTTTCTTCATCAATAATACGCGCGTTTGCCAATTCGCTTTCGAACTTTTTTATTTTAGCTTCCAGCAAACCCTGCGCTTCTTTGGCAGCGTCATATTCTGCATTTTCTTTGAGGTCGCCTTTTTCACGCGCTTCTGCAATAGCTTTCGATGCCGCAGGTCTGTCCACAGCTTTTAATTTCTGAAGCTCCTTCTGCAATTGCTGCAATGTATCTTTGGTAAAATAATTAATGTCGCTCATAATCCCTCCTTCGTTTATAAAAAAGAAAAAAAATACAACGCCTCAGTTTTTGCTGAAGCGTTGCACTATTTATATGCACAAAGATAAAAAATTTTCGGAAAAGCAATCAAAGATATCAGAAAATTTAAAGGCTATTTTACCGGCAATCTTTCATTTTGTGTTCTATGAAATCCTGTTTTTTTTCACTCCAAATATAGCAATGCTCTTTTATCAAAACCATTTTATTATTAACGATCCTATATATTGCATTAGTATAACTTCTTCCCGCGCAACATTGGTTATGTTCAGAAATGGTTTTCGATTTCTCATCAAATTCTAATGAAACTCCTGCTGCGAAATTGCTTTTAAAAAAGTGGTTTGTTTTTGGATTGTATAGAAAATATAAACTTGAGGTATTTGGACCAGCATAACCTCTTTCAAAAACTGAGAAATCCTTAAAACCATCGAAATTAAAATCTCCTGTTTCGACCTTTTCAAACCCTTCCACGTCACACTCACAATCAAAATCAATTTGTTGAATTAAACTATCGGTTTTCTTGTCAATAATTTTAATACCGCTCACATGTGCTTCAAAATCTTCTTTGTTTTTTGA
>DATHPY010000505.1:0-7809 GCA_035483315.1 Puia sp.
AAAAGATCAGCAAAGGATTTATTTTGATCGGCAATGAATCCAAAGGAATAAAACGGGAATTACTAACTCCTTCGGTTCATCAAATAACCATACCAAAACTCGGAGATGCAGAATCGCTGAATGCTGCTGTGGCCGCGGGAATTGTGATGAGCGCGTTGGCGAGTGGTTAGTAGTTAATGGCAAGTGGGATGAAAATTTTTTGACTTTCCCTACTAACCACTTCCCACTCGCTACCCGCTATTTAAATCTTATCGCCTGCGTCGGACGAATATTTCTAATAATTAATGATGGTATTAACAAGACTAAAAAACAAACAATAAATGTGATCACATCAATAACTACAACAGCCATCCAATTTAATTTTACAACGGCTTTTGAAATAAAATAAGCGTCTTCAGGAAGAGAAATGATTCCGTAATGTTGCTGTAGCCAGCATATCAGTAATCCTAAAATATTTCCTGCAAAAATTCCGGTGATGGTGATCATTGCGCCGTGATACAAAAAAGTATTTTGAATGGTGTGATTTGGCGAACCGATCGCTTTTAGAATGCCGACCATTTGAGTTCGTTCAAGCACAAGTATTATCAGGCATGTTACTAAATTAAGCGTCGCAATAATTATCATAATGATGAAAACGATAGTAATTGTTTGATCCTGTAAATTGAGCCAGTCAAAAATATTTGGAGCAATTTGAGTAATGGGATATGCATTCCATTGATCGGGGAGTTTACTAAATAATGTACTGCTAATTGTATCGAGTCTTTTACGATCGGTTACAAAAATTTCATAACCGCCAATTTGATTTTCTTTCCAATCATTTAGCCGCTGAATTAATTTAATATCGCCGATTGCGTATAATTTATCATAGTCTTCAATGCCTGTTTTAAAAATGCCGGCAACTTTTATTGGCCGTACACGATAAGATCCGTTTGATTGAATAAAATAAATAAGCGCTTTATCATTCACTTTTAATTTAAGCTGATTTGCTGTATATACTGAAAGATCAACTTCATTACTGTAACCGCTATCCGTAAAATTTAACCACCGCCCGCTTTGCAAAAAAGAATTTAGATTGGAAAAATCATAATCTTTTTCAACGCCTTTTAATAAAATGCCTTCAACACTTTCTTTGCCTTTTACGATGGCATGCTTGGTGGCAAAAGCCTGTACAGTTTTAATGTCTTTGTCTGCACGAATTATCTGCAGTACAGTATCATTTTTCGTGATCGGCAATTCTTCAGCGATGGAGGGTCTGCCGGCTTCGTAATGTTGCACACGGATATCTCCTAAAAAACTAAAAACTTTTTGTCCGACAGCATATTGAAATCCGTTTGTAAATGCAACAGTAACGATCATCGCCGCTACACTTATGATAGTTGCTGCAATCGCAAGCCTGATTATAAACCGCGAAAATGACCGCTGCTGATTAAATGCAATTCTTTTTGCTATAAATGCCGCGACGTTCAAAGTTTTTATTTTAATAAACAAATATCGCTCACAGATGTTCACAGATCATCTTCTATTTTCTGCAAGAAATTTCATGCAAAGAAACAAAACACCAAAGAGAAATTGGCAGTTATTATTTTTTGGTCAGAATTATCTGTGAACATCTATATAATCTGAAAGATAAAGGCTTAAAAAATATTTCTCACGGATGGCACGGATTTCCAGATATAAGTTTATTTGTATTCATCTGTGAAAGTCTGTGTAATCTGTGAGCAAACAAATATCATAACCATCTTAACAAATCCGCGTTCTATTTTTTGCGTATAAAGACTTTAACTTTGTATTCCTTGCGTCTTCGCGAGATACTCTTCAAAAAATAAATTTTCATGCTTAAAAAAAGATTTTTTTTATTTTGTTTGCTGATCGTTTCTCTGACCGGTTTTGCACAAACTCCGGATTCAATTTACATGCCATCGATAAAAACTCCCCAGTTATATATAAAAGGAAATCAATTGGCTTACCCTATCATGCGGCTGAACAGCAATGAGCAACTCGAGTTAAGTTTCGATGATCTTGATGATGACATAAAAAATTATTCATTCACTTACTTGCTTTGTAATGCAGACTGGTCACCGGCTCCATTAAGCCAGTTTGATTACATAAAAGGATTCTCGCAGGCAAATATTACTAAGTACCGCTTATCTTCGGACGCGCTTACTCGTTATACACATTATGTGGCACTAGTTCCAGATCCAAACTGTATTCCCACGCGTTCCGGAAATTATATTCTGAAAGTTTTTTTAGATGGTGATACGTCAAAACTTGCTTTCACGCGCCGCTTTCTTGTTTATGACAGTAAAGTAAATGTTGCCGTGCAGTTGTTGCAGCCATACAATCCGCTCACTTCACGCACACATCAAAAGCTACAGCTCACGCTTAACACGCGCGACCTTGACCTGATGAACCCGATGCAGCAATTAAAAGTATGGATGTTGCAGAATAATCGTTGGGATAATGCGGTGCATGATGTTCCACCAACATTTTATTCTGGCAACCAGGTGCAATGGACGCGCGATGAAGATTTTGTTTTTCCCGGCGGACAAGAATGGCGTTGGCTCGATCTGCAAAGTTTCCGTTATCAAAGTGATAAAATACAACACGCAGATTATTTAAAAAATACTACAACAATCTATGTAAAGCCGGAGCCCGACAGAACGCAACTTTCATACTTTTATATTAAAGATTATAACGGGCATTTTTATATCGCGACCACCGAAACAATTAATCCTTACAACCAGGGTGATTACGCGCGGGTGAAATTTGGTTTTGTGCCGCCGGGAAAAACGCCGTTCACGGATAAAGATGTTTATATCATCGGGCAGTTTACTGATTATGCATACAACGATTCCACACGAATGCAATTCAATCCGGATCGCGGCATATACGAAGTAAGTTTATTTTTGAAAATGGGTTATTATAACTATTGTTATGTGACTGTTGATAAAAACGATCCCCAACAAAAACCTTCTTTTGAATTTACGGAAGGCAATCACAACGAAACCGAAAATGATTACACCATTCTTGTTTATTATCGCTCACTGAGCGGGCGTGCAGATGAACTCATTGCCGTTTCTTCGCTGAATACGGTTAATGGGAAGTGAGACGCGAGTGGGGAATGATGTAAGATTTTAGATTTACGATGTACGATTTCCTTATATTCAGCTTGTTTTACTAATTATCAATTATCCATTTTCAATTATCACTTATTTTTTGTATTCTATTTACATCACGCTGACCGAACTCGTTTCATTATCAATTATCAATTATCAATTATCAATTTCATGCTTTATCTTTGCTTCGGCAAGTCTTATACGACCAGCTCCTGCTGAATCCCCCAGGACCGGAAGGTAGCAAGGGTAGGTGGTCGTAGCGGTGCGATGTAAGTAACTTGCCTTTTTTACCCCATCCCCTAAAGGGGTTTATCGAAACTCAGCAATAATCTTTGGTTTTACATTAACTTTGATACAAATAATTTATAACAATCTAAAAAGCTAATCCCCCTTTAGGGGATAGGGGTATGAAATTTTTTATTGACACAGCAAACCTGGCACAAATAAAAGAAGCTAATGATCTTGGAATTTTGGATGGCGTTACCACCAATCCAACACTGATGGCGAAAGAAGGAATCAAAGGTGAAGACGCCGTTAACAAACATTACATCACTATTTGCGAAACGGTTAAAGACGGCGATATAAGCGCCGAAGTGCTTTCGACAGATTTTGACGGCATAGTTGCAGAAGGAAAAAAACTCGCGGCATTGCACAAAAACATTGTGGTAAAAGTACCGATGATAAAAGATGGCGTGAAAGCAATGAAATGGTTTACCGATAATGGCATTCGTACAAATTGTACATTGGTGTTTTCTGCAGGGCAGGCGATACTCGCCGCAAAAGCAGGCGCAGCTTATGTTTCGCCATTTATCGGAAGAATAGATGACAGTGGTTGGGATGGCGTTGAACTGATCGCGCAAATAGCACAGATCTACACTATACAGGGATTTCAAACAGAAATTTTAGCGGCATCAATACGCAGCCCGCTGCATATTGTTAAATGCGCGGAAGCGGGCGCCGACGTATGTACATCACCGTTAGAATCTATTCTCGGTTTATTAAAACATCCGTTAACAGATATCGGACTGGCAAAATTTCTTGCCGATGCAAAAGCAGCCAAATGATGTAAAACATCGTCTTTAATATTTGTAAGAGCAGGAGTCATTAAGTTTTGATTTCTGCTTTTTATTTTTATAGAATTTTTCTTTACCGCAAATTCGCAGATAATTTTTCTTAGTGAGTAACTCCCTCTCTGCGAGGAGAGGGTTAGGGTGAGGCGGTATTAAATTTGAAAATTCGCCAAACAATATGCGCTTTACCATCATTTTTCTCCTCACATTTTTTTACCTCCGTAGCTATGCGCAGGAATTTGGCGGTAACCCTCCTTCATTAAAATGGCGGCAAATTAATTCCGACACTGCAAGAATAATTTTTCCTGTTGGTATGGAAAAACAAGCGCAGCAGGTTGCTTCAATTGTTTACGCATTGAATCGAAATACAGTGCCGACCATTGGTTCAGTTAAAAAGAAAGTGAATATTGTTTTCCAAAATCAAACAACCATCTCCAACGGATATGTAGCGCTCGCGCCGTTTCGCAGCGAGTTTCAATTAACGCCCGAGCAAAATAGTTTTGATTTGGGGAGTTTGCCCTGGCATGAGCAACTCGCCATTCACGAATACCGGCATGTTGAACAGTATAATAATTTCCGTGTTGGATTATCAAAAGCGTTTTATTATGTTTTTGGTGAAAGCGGGCAAGCGTTTGCCAATAGTCTTGCGTTGCCAAACTGGTTTTGGGAAGGAGACGCAGTTTTCCAGGAAACATTGGTCAGCAAACAAGGCAGAGGAAGATTGCCATATTTTTTTGATGGCTATCGCTCGCTGTGGGCAGGAAATAAAAATTATTCTTTTTTGAAATTGCGTAATGGTTCGTTGCGCGATTTTGTTCCCGATCATTATCCTTTGGGTTATATGCTGGTAGCTTATGGGCGCGAAAAATTCGGCGATGATTTTTGGAGAAAAGTAACTCACGATGCAGCAGTTTTTTCAGAATTATTTTATCCGTTACAGACCGCAATTAAAAAATATTCCGGAGTATCGTTCGCCCAATTCAGGAATGATGCGTTGAATTATTTTAGTCAACAGGTCAAGAAAGATATTCAAACTGATTCTTCGGCTATATATGCTCGTGAGCATAAACATTTTGTTGCCAGTGAAGAATTCCCCCAATGGATTGATGATACTCATATCGTAATGGTTAGCAGTTCTTATAAAAAAAACCATGCATTTATTCTTTATAATGTAATCACCGGAAAAAAAGAAGTTATTAAAACAAGAGCGCCTTCACTTGATAATTATTTTTCTTACAGGAATAATAAAATTGTTTATGCAGCCTACGAGCCAGACCTGCGCTGGAATTGGCGCGATTACAGCGTTATCCGGCTACTTGACTTAAAATCAAAAACAGATAAAAAGATCACATCACGAACAAAATATTTTGCGCCCGATATTTCTGAAGATGGCAGACGAATTGTTGCGGTTAACGTAACTGTAAATGGCGAATCACAATTGCATATTCTTAATAGTGAAACGGGAGTAATTGAATCTACTATTCAAAACAAAGACGAACTATTTTATACTTACCCAAAATTTTATGATGATAAACATGTTGTAAGCGCCGTGAGAAATCAGCAGGGAGAAATGGCGTTAAGTATCTTTAATATTAATGATGGAACTGCAGATCATATAACTCCATTTAGCATGAATGTTATTGGCTTTCCATCTATACAGCATGATACTATTTATTTCAGCGCTTCGCATAATGGATATGATCGTCTTTACGCTTTTGCTAAAAATAATTTGTTTGAAATAACATTTCCGTTTGCGAATTCTTCAACCGGTAATTATGCACTGCAATCTGTTAATGGAAAATATGCTTTTGAAAATTTTACTGCGGTCGGTTACAAAATGAATATTGAAAATTTAAGCGCTGCTGCGTTTACTAAGATATCAAATGATGAATGGACAAATGCTCCTTCACTTGAAGGCATTGATGCATTAGAAAGAAAATCTGCAGATCTTTTAAACAAAATCAGCTTTCAATCTTATCCCATTTCTCATTATTCGCAATCATTTCATTTGTTGAATATTCACAGTCTACGCCCATATGTTAACGATCCGGATTATAGTTTTTCTCTTGTCAGCGAAAATGTTTTAAATACTTTGGAGTCGGAATTATTTTTTGATTACAATCGTAATGAAGGTTATAAGCAAATTGGAGTAGATGCAACTTACGCGCAGTTATTTCCGTGGATTGATGCAGGAGCCAATTATATTTTTGACAGAAACCAACTATCATTACAAAGAAATAAAAAAATTTATTGGAATGAATCGCAAATAAATGCCGGATTAAGTGTGCCTTTAAATTTTGCAAGTGGAACCAATTTAACTACATTACAATTTGGGAGCGATATAGTGTATGATCAACGTTATTTCCAGGGTGCCTATAAAGACTCATTTGACAGCCGCGGTTTTGCCTATGTTGACCCTTTTTTAGTTTTCACCAACCAGGTTCAGCAACCGCAAATGCAAATTTATCCGCGGTTTGCGCAAACACTAACGGTGAACTATAACCGCGCTGTTTCTACTTTCCATGGAAACCAGTTTCTTGCTTCTGCGTATATCTATTTGCCGGGAATATTTTTAACCAACAATCTTGTTTTAGCTGCTGCATTTCAACAACACGACAGTTTGCACCAGGTAAGTTTCAGCGACAATTTTCCTTTTTCGCGCGGGTATAGCGCCGAAAATTTTTATCAACTTTATCGCTTCAGCGCCAATTATCATTTTCCGCTCGCCTATCCTGATTGGGGTTTTGGTGGAATTGTTTATTTTCTACGCGTCCGTGCAAATGTTTTTTACGATTACACACATGCGCTTGATTTTTTTAGCACAGGAAATAAATTTCTTCAACAGTATCGTTCATTCGGAACAGAAATTTTCTTTGACACAAAATGGTGGAATGAATTGCCGGTAAGCTTTGGAATTCGTTATAGTCACCTGCTCGATCCTGATGTTGAAGGACGCGGACCAAATCAATGGGAATTGATTTTGCCGATAAATTTATTGAGTAAATAATTTAAATTTCTCGCAAAGACGCAATGAAATCAATTTATTATTTTTTTTTGATACCAGCTTCAGTTTTCATAGCATCATCGTTGCGTCGCAATCCGTTCATCGATAGTATTACTATTGAGCTTCAGGTTGCGGATGGTTTAGACATATAGGTTTCAAAAACCTTATAGGTCTGTCTCGACCTGCTAGCGTTATTGCAAATTCGCAAGACTTTCTTCAAGCGCTTTTATTTTGGCCTCAGCATCAGCTCTCTTTTTTTCTTCCAATGCAATCACTTCTGGTTTTGCATTTTGAACAAACTTTTCGTTGGTAAGTTTTTTATTCACAGAGTTGAGAAAGCCTTTTTGGTATTCAATGTCTTTTAACAGATCGTTCTTTACTTCTACTTTGTTTATTTCTTTTTCTATGTGCAGTAGAAAGGTTCTGTCTGATGATACAACTCTAATTTCATTTTTTGAATATTCTTCAACTTCATCTGGGCTTGGAGTATAATATTTAGTATTAGTTTGCTTTTGTAAGATTAGTAATAAATTATAATTCGATAAATAAAAAGCGTGTGTAGCCGAAGTGCCCATAAATCTTATTTGCTCATTATTTTTTATTGTGTTTTTATTTCTTG
>DATHPY010000506.1:0-4537 GCA_035483315.1 Puia sp.
TGAAAATTTCGGTTTTAGGCATGAACATCCAAAAAGCAGAAATGACAAAAAACAAAAGCGATATGCCAAAGAAAACATTAAGAAAAAATAATGGGTCTTTAGTTGATGCTTTGTGGATCTGCGTCAATCTTTCTAAAATTCGCGGCAATTCTTTTGACGTCACTTTTGCGACACCTGTTGCTTTATCGAATGTACCTTCTTTGAAATAAATGATACCATTTTCTTCTTTTTGAATTTTGAGATCACGTATTCTTAATGTTTTCCCTAAGTCTTCGGTTTTGAAATCGGGAGGCAGTTTTTTTTCAATTTGCTTTTCAGATTTTAAAAAATCAGTATCCTTAAAAATTAAGACAATGCCACTGATACTATACATTGCCATGATTCCCGCTAAGAAAAAACCTAAATAGCGGTGATACACCCGCATCGTTTTATTCATGTTTGAAATGCTCATCTTTAATAATTTTTTTTGAATTGTATATTTTATTTGCAATGAATTATTGATTGCGGGTTATTAATTTTCCGACGATTTCCCGATAAGTTTCTCCAACTGGTAATTCTTTGTCTTTGATAAACACACTGTTTTTTCGAACCGCCAAAATGCTTTCTACAGCGATCAAATATGATTTATGTATCCTAACGAATTTTTCAGCAGGAAGCTGCTCTTCAATTGCTCTTAAACTGCTTCTTATCACAAGCGGCTTACTGGTATTTTTTAAATAAATTTTTACATAATCACGAAGTCCTTCCATCCACATGATATGATCAAACGTCACTTTTACCTGGCTGTAATCCGCATTTACAAAAAAATATTCTTTATGTGCAGGAGCTTCTGATTTAATTTCTATGCTTTGTAATTCGTGCAACTGCTTTGCCCGGTTGCAGGCTTTTATAAATCTTTCCAATAATACCGGCTTTACCAGGTAATCCACTACAGCGAGGTCATAGCTTTCCAGCGCATATTCTTTATACGCTGTAATAAAAATGACCAATGGTTTTTTTTCTAATGTAGCAACAAATTGAAGACCGGATAATCCGGGCATTTGAATATCAATAAAAATGAGATCAATATCGTTTTCCTGCAATGCCTTCAATGCTTCAAAGGCATTGCTGCATGCAGCTATCAAATGCAGATATGGTACTTTGCTGATATTGTCAGCAAGCAGCTTTAGCGCTAAAGGTTCGTCATCTACTACAATGCAATTCATGTTCATTTTAAAAATAATTTTAGATGCACGGTATACCATTCACCAGAATTCTCAATTCGGAGTTGATGGGTTTTAGGATAGAGCAGATCCAACCTCCTTTTTACATTCACCAGTCCAATACCCGAAGTCTTATCTTTTATTGTTTCTTTATTGGTGTATTTATTTCTCACCGTAAAATCAAGTTCATTATTTGCGACGTCCAGAACAATGATTATCTCTGGATTCTCCATTATAGCATTTCCATGTTTAAATGCATTTTCTACAAAAGGGATCAGTAGCATCGGTTCAAGAGCATGCCATTCTTCAATAACGTTAATGTGTACCTGCAGATTTAGTTTTGAGGTGAACCGTAGCTTTTGCAGATCAATATAATTTTGCAGGGACTCGATCTCATTTTTCAATAACACTTTTTCATCATCACTGTCGTAAAGCATATATTGTAAGAGCGATGATAATTTGATAACGGTGGGTTCAAGCTCTTCACTTTTTAGTCTCACCATCGCAACAATATTATTTAGTACGTTGAATAAGAAATGCGGACTTATCTGGGAGCGAAGAAAAGCCAGTTCAGTTCTGAGATTTTCACGCTGAAGGGACGCCGCTTCCGATTCATTTTTGAACCTGTCATAAATTATTTTGTAAGCGAGACTTAACAATAATGTGAACAGAAAAGGAATGGAGTTATGCTGAGACGATCTAAAAAAGCCAAATTGGTGTTTTGGTACAAACAAAAAAAACAAAACTCCATGAAGAATCATGATGATCAAAAAAGAAAGAAGTACAGAACCGATGTACAATAAATATTTTCTTTTATAAAAAAAACGAGGAATAAGAACACCAGCATTCAGATAAAACATACCCATCCATAAAAAATTGGTCGTATGATCCAGGTTTCTGAATGCAAGAAAATCTCTGTCATGAGTTCCTTCATTTTCGGTTGTAAAAATAAAAGGCAGCATTAAAATGGCAGCCCATACGATAATGTGTATGGCTAATATTATGTTTTTATTTTGATGCCGCTTTACTTTCATCATTAATTTTATTGGGTTAGTCTCGTTTTTGTTTTTTTAAGATCAAACTGTCGGCCGGATATTTTGATTTGATCGTATCAATGATCTGTTGACACCATGCATTCAAGACTTGTTTGTCGGCGCCGCTCAATTCGGCATCTTTGTGAATAATGGTATAAGAATTCAGGGGCATATCATCATTTTCGATTTGCTCCATCACCTCTTCCATTTTCTTTTTTTGAATAGCTATTCTTAGGTTGGTAAAGTCATTCAGATTAAAATGACGTTTGCCTTGAACAATATGGTTACTCAGCCACCATCCTACAGGTTGAATTTCTGCATACCATGGATAAACTGTTTTATTGGAGTGACAATCTGCGCAAGATCTATCAAGAATAGTTTTCACATCTTCAGGCTCTTTATAAATTAAACTGATATCTCTCGATCCATTCCCTGATAAATTCTTTGCAGGTCGAATGAATTGAATAATGATAATGATCATGGCAATTCCTAAAAGAATTTTTTTAATCATGGCGATATTAATTTCTTTAAATTTTTATGCTACGAAGCTATTGCCACCATGGAATATATTTTTAGAAATGAGGCAAACTGGGAAAACTTAGCTGTCAATCCATAAACTTTGATTTTTTGATTGTTTGAAAAAAGTGGAAAATGAGACCAGATGCATTTTTCAGGTTCGCCGCAAATTTTATTGTTTTCATATCATAGTTCACTGCAAATTTGTGAGGTTGCCTTAGCTTCACCACACAATTATTTACAATGAAAAGAAATTATATCCTCTTTGCAGGAATTGCATTTGCAGGGCTATATTGCATTTGTTTTGCATGGATAAAGCCAATACATCAAGGTACCCCTGAAGAACAAACACGTCTTATTGTAAAAGCAACTAATGATTTTCTGCAATCACTGAATGAAGGTCAACGCGCTAAAATTTTATTTGCTTTTACGCCACAGAAAGTAGCAACGGGTGTAAAATTTCAATTCGACGGTAATGGAGGTGGACCAGGCAGGCGGGACTCATCTATACGTCCGCCGAATGGCAATCCTCCCGGTAGTCCGCCCCGCGGCGGACAAGGAAAGGGACCTGGAGGATCTGCAGGAGAAAAATATGGCGATGCAGTATGGTCAAATTTTCCGGTAACATTTGTAAAACGACCGGGTTTGAACTTGGGTAGCTTGAATGCTACACAGAGAAAAGGTGCGATGCAATTGCTCAAAGCATTACTAAGTCCGGCCGGCTTTACAAAAATAGAGGAGATTATGGGGTCTGACCAGGTGCTTGCGGATAGCGGAGCAGATTTTTCTGCAGGCAACGACAGTTATCTCCTGGCTATTTTTGGGAAACCGAATCCAGATAGTCCATGGATGGTGGAATTCGGCGGTCATCATCTGGCATTAAATATTGTCATTGCCGGATCTGAGGGCGCACTCACACCGACACTAACCGGGGCGCAGCCATCGGTTTACCAAGCCAGTGGCAAAACCGTCCGGGTCCTCGCGGCAGAAAATGATAAGGCGTTCGATCTGCTGAATGCCCTTGATCCCGATCAACTGAAAAAAGCAATACTTAATTATGAGGTGGGTGACTTGGTGCTTGGACCTGGTCACGACGGAGAAGTCATGGTTTCCGAAGGACTCAAAGCTTCGGAAATGACAGCAAAGCAAAAAGAAATGCTGACAGACCTTATCGCCCAGTGGGCAGGCATCATTAATACTGCTTACGCCAAGGCACGAATGCAGGAAATAAGAGAGGGTATTAATGAGACCTATTTTGCCTGGAGCGGTCCAACCACCCACGCACCGAATAAGAACGGTTCATCCTATTACCGGATACAGGGACCGCGTGTGATCATCGAGTTTTCACCGCAGGGGCTGGGAGGCGATCTGACGATGCACGTGCATACGATCTATCGTGACCCGTTAAACAACTATGGCAATGGATTCCGGAAATGAAAGTATTTAATGAACAAATGAAAAAGAAATATCTCCTTTTTACAGGGGTTGCCGTCACCTCGATGTGCTGGTTAATCTTTGCATGGGTAAATCCAGTACATTCTGGTGCACCTGAAGAACAAACACGTGTTATTGTAAAAGCTGCTACTGACTTTCTGTAATCGCTCAGTGAAGCACAAAGAAGTAAAATCTTATTTTCCTTCACTCCCCAAAAGGCGGCAACAGCAGCAAAATCCCAAAGAAGCGGTAATGCAGGAGGACCCCCGCCCGGCATCAGGGATTCATCTATACACCCCCCAGACGGTGGTGATCCTGCAAAGAACACGCCCGGTCGGGGTGGGGGGAAAA
>DATHPY010000507.1:0-8617 GCA_035483315.1 Puia sp.
CTTTCTGTACAATTCTTTTAGCTCTGTATATTTTTTATATGGTTCGATGCGGTCCACTTTTGAAACGAAATATGCGGGCTTGTCAATATTGCCGGTGAGCAACCACTGTTCGTTATAAGAATTTTCGTTGGTTGGTCTTTCTTTCTGCGTATAAAATAATTGCGCGTAACTGTAATACCCGAGCGTGTTCACGTAACAATCTTCGCCCTGACGTTCAATAAAAAAATCGATCGCCGCACCCTGCGAATATCTTTCCACTTTCGGAACAATGATGGCTGTTGCTAAAAAAATTACGATTGCAGTTCCGCTGAAGAAAATCCACGCCGCTTTTTGAAAATCATGTTTTCTCAATTTTATTATTCCGGCAACAATCGCAATTACTAAAATCAATCCAACAATTCCTTCCCAACCATTCCAATGCACATCTGCTCGCATATTCGCCTGCGCAAATTCATCATCAACATAAGGGATCAGTTTGGTAATATTCATCGCCAAAAACGGAATTGCCAATAACAAAAAAGCAATAATGCCGCCGAGTATCGCAATTAATATTGCGACATATTTTTTGTAAATCATTTCTTTCAACTCCCATTTGTACAAAGTATATGCAGCGAGAAATGTGAGCGGGAACCATGCCAGCGCCGAATAATGAATGATGCGCGATTGCACGATGGTGAATAAAATAGTCACCACCCAAAATAATATCAGCATCCACTTTTTAAAATCTTTATCAAAACGGCTGCTGTAATTATTTTTAAAAAAAGATGGAGCGGCAAGAAGCGAAGCAGGAAAACAACCAATCAACAACACCACATAATGATAACCCCAAAAACCTTTTTGCCCCGCATCGTGCGTAGAGAAAAGACGATACTGGTATTTTAAAAATTCTTCAATAAACCACGGCCCGTTTTTTATGGTTTCATATCCATACCATGTACAAGTGACTGCGCTGGCAATGATCAAAAATAAAATGGCATGCCACCAGTTAAAATAAAAACGAAAACGATTGTAAATAAAATAAACTCCAAGCGATAATAAAAAAACCATCAACGCCACTTGTCCCTTGGTTAAAATCGCAAGTCCCATAAAAATGCCCGACCACTCCACATAATAAATTGGTTTTTTCTGCAAGCCTTCTTTATCAAATCCATTTCTTTTCCAATGATATAAAATGAAATAATACAAAGAAAGAAACGTGAACAAATTGAACCACGGGTCAATAATGCCCGATTTAAAATACATATTCGGGAACAGCGAACCTCCATAAGCCAACGCCCACAACATCCCAAATTTTTTGTCGTAAATTTTTGTACCACATAAAAAAACAACTATCAATGTGGCGATACCGCAAAGTGCATTCGGCAAACGCGATGCAAATTCTCCCATCCCGAAAATTTTCATCGCCGTACTCTGCATCCAGAAAAACATCGGCGGCTTTTCCCAAAACGGTTTAAAGTTTATGTACACGCGGCTGTAATCATGCATCTTTATCATTTCGCGGGAGCACTCGGCAAAATTTATTTCATCCCAATCAAACAAGTGAACTCTGCCAAGGAATGGAATAAAAAAAATTGCACTTAAAATTGCGATGGTTATAATAATATTTGTCTTGCTCAATTGCATAAATTTTTTTGATAGAACGCAGATCTATTATGATGGTTATGATTACCACGAATTTCAAAATCTTAATTTATGTTAATCGTCATAAAAAATCCACGTTCCATTTTTAGTTTTTACTTTTTACTTCCTCATACATTTCCCTTTTCATCAATCCCCATTTGCACAAACGATGTACAACAGAAACGCGCAACACACCTAATCCGTAAGTAACACTTCTGCTAAGATTAATGCTCGATGCCTCTTCAAAATAATGCGTCGGACAAGTTATCTCCGCAATTTCATAACCGAGATAAATTATTTGCGAAAGCATTTCGTTATCAAAAACAAAATCTTCTGAATTGACCTGGTAATTTATTCTTTGCAAAACCTCTCGCGAAAACGCACGATATCCTGTGTGATATTCCGCAACTTTTTGCCGCAACATCACATTCTCAAAAAAAGTAAGCGCACGGTTTGAAATATATTTATACAATGGCATACCACCACGCAGCGCACCTTTGCCAAGTGTCCGCGCACCAAGCACAACCTGGTAAACATTATTCGCGATCAGATACGCCATTGACGGGATCAGCTTCGGCGTGTATTGATAATCCGGGTGCAGCATAATAATAATATCGCCGCCAATTTCCAGCGCCTTGTTATAACATGTTTTTTGATTGCCGCCATAACCGCGGTTCACGTCGTGTTTTATAATATGCGAAATGCCAAGAGCACGCGCAACTTCAACCGTTTTATCGTTGCTGTTATCATCAACCAAAATAACTTCATCAACAATATCAAAAGGAATTTCTCTGTACGTTTTTTCCAACGTAAGCGCGGCGTTGTACGCGGGCAAAACAATAACTAATTTTTTCCCGTTGATCATTTATACACGAATTACACAAATTAAAGCGAAATTTTCACAAATAATACTTTCGGCTATCCCTAACTGTTAGTTTTTTCTTTCTATACCAGCTTCAGTTTTCCATAGCATCATCGTTGCGTCGTCTCGCCTCAGGCGAGATGCTACTATTTAGCGATGGTTTATAACCGGCGAGTCTCAAGAGATGACATCTTTTAAAAAGATGTCATCTCTAAACTCAACTTCTCTTCTCTGTGTTCTTTGCGCCTCTGCGTGAAATATTCTTCTTAATAACGAAATAAACAATTAACCCGCAAACAAACCCATCCACACTTCCCCAAAAAACATCCTGCAAAAAATGCTGCCCAAGATAAATTCTCGAATAGCCAACAAGCGCAACGAGAAACAAATACAGCCAACTCCTATTTTTATTTTTATCAAACAAAGATAATAGTGTTGCCAATGCAAACGCAGAAGCAGCATGTCCGGATGGAAAGCTCGCATGACCTGTCAACGTTACGTTCTCGATAAAATGATTACAATGTGCATTCGCCAAAAAAACACTCGGTCTCGCCATGGGGAAAAAATATTTAAGCAATTGCACAATTGCGCCGGATAAAAGAAATGCAACAATAATTTCAATTCCAATTAAAAATCGTTTGTAAAATAAAAAGATAACGGCTATGGCTATACTAAATAACCCGTCGCCAACATTAGTGTAAACAATAAAAAAATAATTCAGCGCTTTTGAATGATAAGGATTAAGCACAATGAAAGAATCCGCTTTTGAATAAATCACGAGCAATACGATCATCAATATCATCAATAAAAAAAACCCAACAAAAAACTGCCTGTTATCTGAAACAACTTTCTCTTTCATAAAAGCCGCCGGTTAAATAAGTTGCAAAGAAAGCACAACGGGTTAATAAATAATTCACGCAAAGCATACAATTTCTTAACGTGGGGATAAAGTTCGGGTAATATCTGTTATAGAGCTTTGACAAACCATTCTAAATGGAAAAACGTTCTCCTGATGTCGCTGTGATTTCCGACGTTCATCTCGGAACTTACGGTTGTTACGCAAAAGAGCTCGCAAATTATCTCAAAAGTATTTCTCCAAACATACTTATTCTTAACGGCGACATTATTGACGGATGGCAATTCAGTAAACATTTTTTTCCTGCATCGCACATATCGGTACTGAAAGAGATTATGCAAATGATAACAAATGGAACGCGCGTTTTTTACATCACCGGCAATCACGATGAAATGATGCGCCGCTATTGCGATCTGCAGATCGGCAACTTTACACTCACCGATAAATTGGTTCTTGAAATTGATAATAAAATGACGTGGATCTTTCACGGCGATGTATTTGACAACACAACAAAAGGCGGAGCAAAAATAATTGCCAAATTAGGAAGCAGAGGTTACACTTTGCTGATCATGTTTAACCGCGTTATCAATTTTATTTCAAAATGTTTTGGCGGAGAGAAAATTTCGATCTCGAAAAAAGTAATGGGCGGTGTAAATAAAGCCGTGAGTAAAATAAACGATTTTGAAACAATAGCCGCCGAACTCGCCATCGAAAAAAAATACGACTATGTTATTTGCGGACACATTCATCAGCCGCAAAAAAGAATTATTAAAACAAAAGATGGCGAGGTTGTTTATCTCAATTCAGGTGATTGGGTTGAACATCTTACCGCGCTTGAATATTCGCAAAGCGAATGGAAAATTTTTGAGTACGACGCGAAACAATTTCCTGCAGCGCAAACCACAGAAAGCAGGCAGGAGCTAAATGTAATTACGGATGAAATCAGTTTTTATATTAACTCACTAGCAATTTAAACTTATGAAAATATTTTATGCAGTTCAGGCAACCGGAAACGGCCACATCAGCAGGGCAATGGAAATGTTGCCGCATCTGAAACAATACGGAGAAGTTGATCTGTTTTTAAGTGGCGCCAACAGCACGCTGCAATTAGATGCGCCGGTTAAATACCGCAGCAAAGGAGTTTGCTTTTTTTACAGCAACAGCGGTGGTTTAAATTATTTTCAAACCGTAAAGAAGTTTGCGCCGTTGCGCGTTATCAAAGAAGCAAAAGATCTGCCAGTTGAAAAATATGACCTGGTAGTAAACGATTTTGAATGTATTACCTCGCTCGCTTGTGCAATGAAAAAAGTTTCTTCCGTTAATTTCGGACACCAGGCAAGTTTTCAGTCAGCAAAAGTTCCGCGTCCGAAAAATAAAAGTTTGCTGGGAGAACTTGTGTTGAACAATTATGCACGCGCGTCGCAATACATTGGATTGCATTTTAAAAGTTATGATGATTTTATTTTGCCTCCGGTCATCAAAAAAAATATTTTATTGGCTGAAAGAATGGACAAAGGTCATATCACGGTTTATCTTCCATCGTTCAGTGATAAGGTAGTGAGTGAATATTTATCTCCGATCAAAGATTTCCAGTTTGAAGTTTTTTCGAAAGAAATAAAACAGCCAATCAAACAAAATAATATTTCTTTTATTCCTGTTGATAAAGATGCGTTTAATAAAAGTCTTATTAACTGTCACGCAATTATTACCAACTCCGGGTTTGAAACTCCTGCAGAAGCATTATCCCTGGAAAAAAAATTGCTGGTTATTCCGATCAAAGGCCAATACGAACAACTATGCAATGCAACTGCTCTCGAAGAAATGGGTGTACAAAAAATCAATTCGCTCGATGAAAATTTTTCAAACACATTTGCAAACTGGATCAACAAAAAAAATACAATTGACTTTTTTCCTAACTATTCGACTGAAGCGATCATTAGTTTTTTAATGCAGCGGTGCAAACAGAAACAGGAATCGGCATCGGAAATGAGCTATCCGGAATTAGCATGGTGAATGGTCAATAGTAAAAAGAAACAACATTCAATATTCAACACTTAATAATCAACATTCAAGTTTAAATACTTTTATCATTACTTAACTGTCTTCACTTGAAGATTGAATGTTGATTATTCATTGTTGTTTGTTATAAAAAAATTTGATCCCTTCACATTATTGCTGCAAACAAAAAAGCCACCGTCATAAATATGAAGTGGCGCTGCATGAGAAAATTTGGATTTCCTGATCTACAAAACCATTGCTAACTACTAACCTTGAACGAGTGCAAATTACTGCCTGCACATTATGCAAACCTTACCGGAAGGTTACGATAACATTATTAGTGAGAGTGTTTGTGCTTGAGCACTTTTGCTTCGAGATAAAAAATAATTTCTTCAGAAATATTTTTTGACTGATCGCCAACGCGCTCCAGTTTGCGGATAATTGACAATGCATATAAAGCCTGGTCAATATCGGTGGGATTTTCTTTGAGATAATTTTCAATAAGATTATTGGCATCAAGATTAATATCATCTAAAAATTCATCTTTTTTAAATACGCTGCGCGCCAAAATCGTGTCTTCATTTTCAAAAGCGGTAAGTGTATCTTCCAGGATATTTATCGAGCCTTCATACATCACCGTAAGTTTTGTCGCTTCTAATAATTGCGGTTTGAAAGGCTGCCCGGTTCTTATAATATATTTTGCAACGCCTTCTGCAATATCTCCGATACGTTCAAGGTTGGAATTAATTTTTAAAACCGCAAGCACAAATCGTAAATCAATAGCGACAGGAGTTAATAAAGCAAAAATATTTTCGCAGTCACGGTCAATTTTCAGTTCATAACCGTTCACTCTTCTTTCTTTTAAAATCACTTCGCGCGCAAGGTCTTTATCAAAATTTATCAAAGACGTTTGCGCTTTTATCAATTGCGAACGCACAAGGTTCCACATATTGATAACCTCTTGTTTTAAAAGTCCGAGTTGTGTTTCTAATTGTGCCATTAAATATTTACGATTTACGATGTTAGATGTACGATGTTTAAAATTCGGCTATTCTTTTTTAGTTCCCTGTTAGTGCTTCTTTTTGAAATCAGTTTTCGCCGATTTAGCTTCATCCTCCAACTCCTTTCTCCGCGCGGAGAAGGAGCAGTGCATTATAACTCTATTCAACATTTTATCTTCCACATCATCTTTTGAATATTATCCAACTAATCTTACTAATCCTTAAAATCCCGGTTCAGACAATTAGCTAAACCTTCCTGTTATATAATTCTGCGTTCTGTTGTCTCTTGGGTTTGTGAACATTTTTTTTGTGTCGTCGTATTCTACTAATTCTCCCAAATAAAAAAATGCGGTCCGGTCGCTTACACGCGCAGCTTGTTGCATATTATGCGTAACAATGATCAGCGTGTAATTTGCTTTTAATTCATGCAACAGATCTTCTACGCTCGATGTTGAAATTGGATCAAGCGCGGATGTAGGTTCATCAAGCAATAACACTTCCGGTTCCATCGCAATCGCGCGCGCAATGCATAATCTTTGTTGTTGTCCGCCGGATAAAAATGTTCCTTTTTTATGCAATGAATCTTTTACTTCTTTCCATAAGGCAGCGCGCGTAAGAGATCTTTCAACGACATTATCTTTTTCTGCTTTTGGTAATTTTATTCCATTCAGTTTATAACCGGCTATAACGTTGTCGTATATACTAAGATTAGGAAACGGATTAGGTCTTTGAAAAACCATCCCAATTTTTAGCCGGACAAAAATTGGGTGCATGCTGTACACATCTTCATTATTCAATGCCATTTCGCCATTGCATGTTGCACCGGGAATTAATTCGTGCATACGATTGATGCAACGCAAATAAGTTGTTTTGCCGCAACCAGATGGACCCATCACAGCGATAACATGATTTTTTGGAATTTCAATGTTCACATCTTTGACAACATGGTTGGCACCAAAATATGCATTGAAATTTTTACTTCTTATAATTGTACTCTCCATCTTCTTGTTGTGAGCTTTGTAATAATGTTTAGCAATAACACCCATAATAATAAAATAAGCGAAGCGCCCCAAGCGAGATCGTGCCAGTCGTTATACGGACTTGTCGCATAGTTGAAAATGAGTAATGGCAAACTCTGCATAGGCTTGGTAACATTTGTTGAAATATATGGATTACCAAATGCAGTAAATAAAAGTGGCGCAGTTTCGCCGGCAATTCTTGCAACGGAAAGAATTACTCCCGATAATATTCCGCTGATGCCGCAGGGAACGATTACTTTTAATATCACCCGATGAAAAGGCATTCCTAATGCAAATGCGGCTTCTTTTAATGAATCAGGAAGAAGTTTTAAAGTTTCTTCTGTAGAACGAATAATGATTGGCAACATCATTATCGCAAGAGCAACGCTTCCGGATAATGCAGAAAATCCGCCCAGCGGTTTTACCAACCAGAAGTACGCAACTATACCAATAACAATTGAGGGGACGCCTTGTAAAATATCAACACTCAAACGACTCCAATAGGCGAGTTTTGTTTTTTTGTATTCATTTAAATAAATGCCGCATAAAATTCCGATGGGGATTGCAATAAGCGCAGCAACGCCGATAATTATCATACTGCCGAGTAATGCATTTGCAATACCACCGCCACTTTCTCCAACAGGTTTTGGAATGTTCATCAAAAAATGCCAGTTTATTTTTGTAATACCCGCCCGGATAATATAAAGCAAAATAGCGACTAACGGTAATACACATGCAAATGCCAGAACGATCGTGAGCGTTTTAAAAGCCGCGCTTTTCCCTATTCTGTATTTTACCGTTGCGTTCATTAAATTTTCTTTTGTCACTTTTTTGTGGAAAAAAAGTAACCAAAAAAGCCACCCGAAAACGAATATGGCCAGTTTTCGGGAAGGAGCCTTGATTTAGCATTTGAACTACTGTGACTTCAGCATCATTAATACTATTCAACACTTACTATCGCTACCTTCACGATATTCTAAAAAAAATTTCAACCTCAATAGAAATATATCATGCCCGCATTTCCAGGCTTTATCATTCATTAGTAAAACGGCTTATTATTTTTTTACCGATCATATTAATAACAACAGTAACTAAGAATAATACCAATCCTAATTCTATCAATGCAGATAAATAAACTGGCTTGTCTGCTTCTGTAAATTCATTCGCAATTACACTTGCCATTGTATTACCCGGCGCAAAAATATTTTTTGGAATGATGCTCGTATTTCCAATTACCATTGTCACTGCCATTGTTTCGCCC
>DATHPY010000508.1:0-2073 GCA_035483315.1 Puia sp.
CATATTTAAAATCTTTTCCGATCGAGTTCTGCGCAGTCCTCCATCCAAGCGCTTTTATTGCAGATTCATTTAAAACGAAACTTGCTGTATCAGTTGAATATTCGCGCGAAAAATTTCTTCCCGCTAAAAATTTAATTCCGTAAACAGGCATAAAATCATAATCAACGTTAATAAATTTTATATCCGTATTTACAGGCTGCAAAGAATCTCCGGATACAACATAAGCGCCCATATTATCAAGCAATCTTCCTGTGGGAACACGTGATGAGCGGCCGACATCTTTAAATCCTGCGTTGCGCAAAAGTTCCGTCCGGAATGCAGGGTATTGTTTACCCAGATCATTGCCATAAGGAATTAAAACAACATGATCTTTATCATAACCCAAAGATTTTTTTTGCATGTACTGCAACTGCTGAAATACAATTGCAGTTGTTATAATTAAAATAATGCTGATCGCAAATTGCGTTGTTACCAAAATCTGCCTGAATGAAATATTACTTCCGCTGGTTTTAAATAATCCTTTCAAGGTTTTTATTGGTTGAAAAGAAGACATGAATAATGCCGGGTAAATTCCGGAAATTATTCCAATAAAAAATGGCGCGATAAATAATGGAACAAGTATTTGCCATCTTAATAAAATACTGAAAGAAAATTGTTGATTCGCAATTTTGTTGATCCATGGTAATGCGAGAAATGTAAATAATCCCGCAAGTATAATGGCAATCCAGCATAATAAAACCGATTCACCAAGAAATTGCAAGATCAATTCTTTTTTTCTTGCGCCGATAACTTTTCTTATCCCGATTTCACGTGCGCGCAATGCGGAACGTGCGGTAGAAAGATTCATGTAATTGATACAGGCGATCAATAAAATAAATAAAGCTACGATGGAAAAAATATATACTCTTTTTATATCGCCGTTTGGCTCCGCTTCGTAATCGGTGTGGGAATAAAGATGTATATCTGTCAGTTTTTGCAAACCAAGGCTGGTGAATTTGGAAGGATCCAATCCATTATAATTACTGTGCGGCATGTGTTTATCAAGAAAAGAAGGAAATTGTGCGATCATATTTTTAACCGGGTAATTTTCCGGCATCAGCAAATAAGTGAAGAAAGAATTGTTTCCCCAGCTTGTACGCAATCCTTCCGCGCCGTAAACTGTTGTATCATTTAATGTGTTGAAAGAAACCATCACCGCAGGGTGAATATGCGCGTTCGAGGGAAAAGCTTTATAAATACCAGAAACTTTTACATTGAATTGATTATTGAAACGAATGCTTTTATTCATCGGATCTTCATTACCAAAATATTTTTTTGCCATTTCTTCGTCGAGCATTACTGTGAACGGAACAGTAAGTGCAGTTTTCGGATTTCCTTCCGTAACTTTTACGGAAAAGACATCAAACAAATTTTCATCAGCAAAGTAAACTTCTTCAGTAAACAGTTTCTCACGGTAACGCATAGACGTTTGTCCGTTGTTCAGCAGTCTTGTCATTTTTTGAATGTCGGGAAAATCGTTGACCAAATAAGGGCCAAATGCCGGAGCGATCGTGCTCAGTCTTAATGAAACAACTCCATCCTGGTTATTAAAAGTGCGTGTTACACGATAAATGCGATCTGCGTTTGCATTGTACTTATCGTAACTCAATTCATTTAGTATATAGGCGAGAATTAACAGGCAGCATGTTAATCCTACTGTTAGTCCGAATAAATTAATTGAAGAAATGATTTTGTATTTCATCAAATTTCTAAACGCGATCTTGAAATAATTTTTTAGCATACAATAATATTTATGATGTTAAATTTTCTTCGGCATGAATGCCGGAGCTGGTCAACAATTTCCTAATTATCAATTATCATTCTCAATTTTCGATTATTCAGCCTCATACACTTTCCTTCTCCTCTTGGAGAAGGAAAGTGCTTTATAACTTCAATGAATATTTTATTTTCCAATTCATCTTTTGAATAATTCTCTGCATTCATTATCACATCATCACATTTGCACATTACTCGGTTCTCAAACTTTTCACCGGGTTTGTCAATGCCGCACGTATTGCATGCACGCTCACCGTT
>DATHPY010000509.1:0-9044 GCA_035483315.1 Puia sp.
TTTTCTGGTTAGTGAAATTTTTTGAGAAGAAATGGGCTGCGTCTAAATTTTTTTCGTACATAAAAGTTTTAGAAGACTTTAACGCAACCTTTCTGCTTCGTATCCTGTCATTATCGTTATTTAGGTATATTGTATTTATCATTCAATATTACATGATGTTTTCCGTTTTTGGAGTGTCGTTGTCAGTAGCGGAAACATTGGCTGGCATGAGTGTTGTGTTTTTGATCATTGCCATTGTGCCGAGTTTTACTTTTCTCAGTGAATTGGGAGTGCGGTGGGAAGCGTCAATACAAATTATGGAATTGTTTGGTGCAGCCACAGTTGGTATATTAGCAGCATCATTTGGCATTTGGCTTGTGAATTTAATAATACCTGCATTGATTGGTAGTTTATTAATTTTAGGACTTAAATTATTCAGAATTAAAAATTAGATGACAAATTCAATCTGTCAAAAAAAAGACAGAAGCTAATCAGATGAAAATATTTACAACTGCATTTATTCTACTGTCAACAACCTTGTCTGTTCCCCTGCACATGGGAGAAGATGATTGCGTTACGCACAATAATGCTTTTCAGGCCGGCGAATCCATCACGTATAAAGTATATTATAAAGTGGCTGGCGTTTATGTAGGAGCTGGCGAAGCTGTTTTTACTTCATCGCTTGACCAGATAAATGGTAAACCGGTTTATCATGTTGTTGGTGATGGAAAAACATACAGTTTCTACGATAATTTTTTTAAAGTGCGCGACAAATACGAATCCTATATTGACACAGGCTCTTTGCAACCCTATAAATTTGTGCGCAACGTGAATGAAGGCGGACATAAAACTTATGAAAATGTAACTTTCAATAAAAGCACAAACACTGCGCTGACAAACCAGGGTGTTTTTAAAGTTCCAGCATGTGTGCAGGATGTGATCAGCTCCATGTATTACGCACGCAACGTGGATTTCAGCCATCTTAAGCCCGGAGATAAAATTCCTTTTTCGATGTTTTTAGATAACCAGGTTTACAATTTATATATCCGTTACCTCGGAAAAGAAACGGTAAAAACAAAATATGGAAAATTCCGCGCTATAAAATTTAAACCGCTATTGATTAAAGGAACAATTTTTGAAGGCGGAGAAAAAATGACTGTGTGGGTTAGTGATGATGCAAACCATATTCCAGTTCGGGTGGAAAGCCCCATAGCAGTTGGGAGCGTAGTAGTTGATATGATAGACTTCCGCAATCGCCGTCATCCACTTTCTTCGTTGGTAGATTTGTAATGATTAATCTTCAATACTCGTTACTCTTTAATAGCCCTGCTTGCTTGATAAAACCTTTAAGGCTTATATTGAACTTCCTAACCACGCCATTATCCCCATTCCAATTTCAATTGCATATTCGTCTATATTAAATGTTGGCGTGTGTACGCTGGAAGTAATTCCTTTTGATTCATTCATCACGCCAAGACGATAAAAACAACCGGGTATCAAATGTGTGTAATAACCAAAATCTTCAGCGCCCATGCGCATTTCTGTTTCTGAAACATTTTCTTTTCCCATAAAAATTTCCGCCTGCTGCATAGCAAGCGTGTTGAGTTTTTCATTGTTCAACACAACAGGATAACCAACATCAATGAGTAAGTCAATTTCGGCGCCCATACTTTGCACTAAACCAATTGCTTCTTTGCGGATAAGTTCATGCGCTTTGAAACGCCACTCTTCATCCATCGCGCGGAAAGTGCCCATCAGCTTCACTTCGCTGGGAATAACGTTTGTTGTATAACCACCCTGGAAAGAAGAAATGGATAATACCGATGGAGAAAATGGATTGCGGTTACGACTGATTATTTGTTGTAAGGCAACAACCAAATGTGATGCGACCAAAATGGTATCTACGGTTGTGTGCGGCGCCGCTGCATGTCCGCCTTTGCCTCTAACGGTGATGAATATCTCATCTGCGCTTGCCATCACCACACCGCTGCGAAAACTTAATTTACCAATTGGTAAACCGGGATGTACATGCAATCCGAAAATTGCCCGTGGTTTTGGATTTTCGAGAACGCCTTCTTTTATTAATAAACTCGCGCCGCCGGGATTTCTTTCTTCTCCGGGTTGAAAAATTAATTTTATCGTTCCTTCAAATTCATTTTTTAATTCGTTAAGAATTTTTGACGCGCCCAATAAAACGGAAGTGTGTACATCATGACCGCAAGCATGCATCACACCTTCATTCTGTGATTTATAAGGAACATCATTTTCTTCTTTGATTGGCAAAGCATCCATATCTGCACGCAATGCAATTATTTTTTTTGATGGATTTTTTCCTTCTATCAAACCTACAACACCTGTCGTTGCTTTTATTTCAAATGGAATTCCGAATTCAGTTAATTTTTGCTGAACAAATTTTGATGTTTCAAACTCTTTATAACTTAATTCAGGATGTGCATGCAGATGATGACGCACTTCTATAAATTGTGGAGCGTATTGTTTTGCCAGTAGTTTGATCTTTTCTTTTAATAATGAATTAGTCATGTTTTACAAAAATATTTCATTACACGAATTAAAACTAATTACACGAATTTCAAAAGCCGATATTATTATTCGTGTAATTCGCTTCAATTCGTGTACTAATCCGGTTTTACTTCGATCACATCGTGAATAATATAAACGCCGGTTGGATATAATTTAATGAGCTTATCAACATAAACCTGCGCTTCTTCCTGTGTTTTAAAATTTCCGATCTTCAATTTATAATTTGGCGGCTGGTACATAATGTATGATCTCAACTCAGCATATTGCTGATATATCTGCGTCTTCGCATCGTACACTTTATTTCTATCATTTGAAGTGATAACGAGTATGCGATAACCTGGAATATTGCGACGACTGTCGCGCGTTGTTGCTTCATTGATCTGAATTTGCTTGCTCACCAGCGAATCAATACGCGGATCTTTGTGCACCGCAACTGAATTTGTTTGCGCAAATAGTTTAGTCGCGAATAAACAACAGGTAATGATCAATATTTTTTTCATCAGATTCTATTTATAGTTTCCTTCTTCTTTAATTATGGAGACGCTTGCGCTACAGCCGATCCTGTTTGCGCCGGCGTCAATCAATTTTTTGGCGAATTCATACGTTCTGATTCCGCCAGATGCTTTTATTTTAACTGATGCGGGTAAATTTTTTTTCATTAATTCTACAGCTTCAACACTCGCGCCTTTTTCTGCATAACCTGTTGATGTCTTCAAAAAATCAACACCGGCAGTTCCATACAATGTACAGCATCTTATAATTTCTTCGTCTGTTAAAACGCCGCTTTCAATAATAACTTTAATACATTTTTGTTTGCTTTGAATTATCGGGAGAATGATGTTGATCTCGTTTGCCAAATATTGCCAGTCGTCGTTTTTTATCGCGCTGATGTTGATAACAACATCCAACTCATCAACACCATCAACAATAGCTAAAATAATTTCTGCAATCTTTGCTTCGATGGCAGAATAACCAAACGGGAAACCTATGACTGTCGCCACTTTGACAGGGGAATTTTGTGTGACCCGTTTTGCTTCTTTTACAAAAAGCGGCGGAATACAAACCGCAGCAAAACTGTATTGAACTGCTTCTTCACAAACCTTGTTAATGTCTGCAACAGTTGCGGTTGGTTTTAATAAGGTGTGATCAATGTACGAACAGATATTCATCGAAACTTTTTGCCGTTAATAAAATTATACAACCGAAATTAGTTCATTTACTTAAATTCGAAATCCATTCCAACAACTAAAACTATACATATGAGATATCTTCGACGATTACCTTCGGGAAAATTTTTGTTTTTCTTTTTTTCATTTTGGTTATCACTTTCTTTAGCAATTGCACAAACAACGTTTCCCGCAAATGATGTAGCTGACCTGCGAAATAATGTTTTTGCTTTCACAAACGCAACAATCGTAAAAGATGGAAACACAACATTAACCAATGCAACATTAGTAATTCGCGAGGGAAAAATAATTTCCGCCGGCAATAATGTTGATGTGCCGAAAGATGCAGTGGTTATTGATTGCAAAGGAAAATATATTTATCCTTCTTTCATTGACATTTACAGTGATTATGGAATTCCGGTTGCGGAACGTACGCGCGCTGGTTTTGATTTTCGCGCTCCTACGCAAATGAATTCAAATACAAAAGGAGCTTACAATTGGAACCAGGCAATCAAACCGGAAACAGATGCCTCTAAAATTTTTACTGTTGATGATGGTAAAGCAAAACCTTTGCGTGACCTGGGTTTCGGAACTGTGCTCACTCATGAAAAAGATGGCATCGCGCGCGGCACCGGAGTAGTTGTTACACTTGCGAATGAAAAAGAAAATTTAGTTATTGTTAAAGAAAAAGCATCCGCGCATTATTCGCTGAGCAAAGGGAATTCAACGCAGAGTTATCCGGGTTCATTGATGGGAGTTATCGCATTGCTTCGTCAAACATATTTAGACGGGCAATGGTACAAAAGCAAACCGGCAAAAGAAGGATTGAACCTGAGTTTGCAGGCTTGGAATGATAATCAAAGTTTGCCGCAAATATTTGAAGCTAATGATAAATGGAATGATGTGCGCGCAGATAGAATTGGCGATGAATTCGGTGTACAATATATTATTAAAGGAGGCGGAAATGAATACCAGCGTATTGATGATATTGCCGCGACAAAAGCTGCTTTTATTTTACCGTTGAATTATCCGCAAGCGATGGATGTTGAAGATCCGAACGATGCGCGATTTATTTCACTCGCCGATATGAAACATTGGGAACTCGCACCAACAAATCCCGCAGCATTTGAAAAAGCGAACATCACTTTTTGTCTTACTACTGCTGATTTAAAAGATGCAAAACAATTTATGGCAAATCTTCGCAAGGCATTTGATAACGGATTGAGCGAATCAAAAGCATTTGACGCGTTGACAAAAATTCCTGCCACATTATTAAACGTGTATGATAAAGTAGGAAGTCTTGATGCTGGTAAACTTGCCAATTTTCTTATTTCATCAGGACCAATTTTTAATGAGAAAACAGTCATTATTCAAAATTGGATACAAGGGAAAAAATATGGAGTGAAAGAGGATGAATGGAATGATGTAAAAGGTATTTACAATTTAAGTGTCACTTCTGCGAACGGAACTTCCAATTATACTCTTGATGTAAAAAGCAATAGCAGCGCAAGTGTGATCGCGAAAGATACATTAACAACAAAATTCAATTATGATGGAAAATTGATCGCGTTAAGTTTTTCCGCACCTGCAGAAAGAAAAAGATCTATGCGCGATACCATTGAAAAAAATGCAGCTCCGCCAAGAAGAAGAGGTGACAGCGAAAGAACAAGCGCTTCATTTTTATTAAGCGGTGTTGCTAACGGTGATGTGTGGAACGGAAATGGAGAAGACTCAGCCGGCAATAGAATTACGTGGACCGCAAATTTTTCAAAAGCATCGCCTTCAATAGTTGACAGTGCAAGAAAAAAATCTCCGTCTCATGTTGGAAAAGTCGTTTATCCTTTTGACGGATATGGTTGGGATGAATTGCCAAAGCAGGAAAATATTCTTATAAAAAATGCAACAGTTTGGACAAGCGAGCAAGAGGCAAGGTTAGAAAATACAGATGTGCTGGTGAAGAATGGAAAAATCGCACAGGTAGGTAAAAATTTATCTGACGCTTCTGCAAAAACAATTGATGGCACGGGGAAATTTCTTACTGCCGGAATTATTGATGAACATTCGCACATCGCCGCCGCTTCCATTAATGAAGGTGCGCATTCAGTAACATCTGAAGTGAGAATTGGCGATAATCTGAATCCTGAAGACATCAGTATTTATCGTGAACTTTCCGGCGGCGTAACTTCCGCGCATATTCTTCATGGCTCCGCAAACAGTATCGGCGGACAAACTCAACTCATCAAATTACGCTGGGGAGTTGATGATGAAGGATTGAAATTTAAAAACTGGGATCCATTTATAAAATTCGCATTGGGCGAAAATGTTAAGCGAACTACTTCTCAAAATAATAATCGTTTTCCGGATACACGCATGGGTGTGGAAGAAGTGATGATGGATGCGTTCACCCGTGCAAAAGATTATGAAAACGAAATAAAAGCCACTGACGCAAATAATAAAAAGAAAGGCGCATCGTCAACAACTGTCAGAAGAGATCTGCAACTTGATGCGTTAGTGGAAATTTTAAATAAGAAAAGATTCATCACTTGTCATTCTTATGTACAAAGTGAAATAACAGCGCTGATGCGTCTTGCAGAAAAATTTGGATTCAGGGTGAATACATTTACGCATATACTTGAGGGTTATAAAGTAGCGGACAAGATGAAAGCGCATGGAGCAAACGCGTCAACATTTTCTGACTGGTGGGCGTATAAGGTAGAAGTGCAGGATGCGATCGCCTACAATGCAACCATAATGCAAAAAGTTGGGTTGAATGTTTGCATTAATTCTGACGATGCGGAAATGGCGCGGCGATTAAACCAGGAAGCTGCCAAGAGCGTAAAATACGGCGGCATGAGTGAAAACGAGGCATGGAAAATGGTTACCATCAATCCCGCAAAAGCTTTACATGTTAGTGACAGAGTTGGCAGCATAAAAGTTGGGAAAGATGCTGACCTTGTTTTGTGGAGCGACAATCCATTAAGTATTTACGCAAAACCACTAACAGATATTATTGACGGCACCATTTATTATGATGTTGAACGCGACATGATGTTACGAAAACATATCATCGAAGAACGAAACCGTTTAATTCAAAAAATGCTTGCTGAGAAAAAATCAGGAGCGCCGACGCAACCAGGAACACCAAGTTTTGAAGTGCTGTTGAGTTGCGGCGATCATTCACATCATGACGGATTAATAACTATTGACGAAAATGATGATAACGGCGATGCTGAAATAAATTCAAACAAATAAATTATTCAATAAATGAAAAAGCTATTTTTTAGTTTAAGCGTTTTATTTTTTGCAGGCGTTCTTTACGCGCAAGATGATGTTTATCCTGCCAAACCATATGCAGGAAAAATATACATCACTAACGGTAATGTACATGTTGGAAATGGACAGGTGATAGAAAATGCAACAATAGTAATTGAAAATGGAAAGATCACACAGGTTGGACAAAATATTTCCGCTTCGCAGGATGCGAAAGTTATTGACGCGAAAGGAAAACAAATTTACCCGGGATTAATTCTTTCTGTCACCGATCTTGGTTTAAAAGAAATTGCAGAAGCTGTTCGCGGTTCGAATGATTATCACGAGCTGGGCGATCTGAATCCGAGCATTCGTTCCATCGTTGCGTATAATACGGACTCAAAAATTATCGGCACACTCCGCACAAATGGAATTTTGCTTGCAAGCGTTACACCCGATGGTGGCACCATCAGCGGTTCATCTTCTGTTGTACAACTCGACGCGTGGAATTGGGAAGATGCTGCGTACAAAATGGATAATGCGATTCATTTAAACATGCCAACTTTTATCAGCAGACCGAGAAGATTTGGCGGCAGAGGGCAACAGGAAGAAGTTGATCCGACAAAACAAGCTTTGGAAAAAATAAGTGAGATAAAAAATTTCTTCCGCGAGGCAAGAGCATATTTGCAGGAAGCAACACACACAGAAACAAATTTGAAATTTGAAGCAGTGAAAGGTTTGTTTGAAAAGAAACAAAAACTTTTTGTTCATGGTGACCAAGTGAAACAAATGCTTGTTGCCATTGATTTTGCAAAAGAGTTTGGATTTGATGTAGTGATCGTCGGCGGAAGCGAAAGTTTTTTAATTGCCGATCTGCTGAAACAAAATAACATCGCGGTGATATTGCACGAAGAACATTCATTACCGGCAATGGAAGATGATGATGTTGATCAGCCTTATAAAACACCCGCGCAACTCCAAAAAGCGGGAGTGTTATTTGCATTGAATGATGAGCATGAAGAAAGTCGTTTCCGTAATTTAATGTTCAATGCCGGAACTGCAGCAGCTTACGGATTGACAAAAGAACAAGCGTTGCAGGCAATCACACTGAATGCTGCAAAAATTTTAGGAATTGATGATCGCACGGGTTCTATTGAAGTTGGAAAAGATGCGAACATAGTTATCAGCGATGGTGATATTTTAGATATGCGCACGAGCATTATTTCACACGCATTTATACAAGGGCGTGAGGTTAGTCTTGAAAATAAACAAACGCAATTATATCAGCGCTACATGACGAAATATGGGCTGAAGTAAGTGTGAATTATGAGCTATAAAGTATGAGTTGAAAGACAGATTGCAGCTAATAATCGGCATTTTCAATTTTGTATAATTCATTCCTTCATACTTTTAAAAGCAAAATGATTTTTGTAAATTTGCAGCACTCTTAACTAAAATAAATTTATGAAAAAAATCATTTTATCCTGTACAGCTCTTTTAATTTTTATTTCCTGTAAAAAAGATAGTAGTGGTTCCGGCGGCGGAGGCAACGACACACTTTCAGGAACATCCTGGTCATTCACTTCCATGACAGCACAAACTCAGGCAACAGAAGAAGAAATAGAAGCGAGCGATGACATTAAAAGCGTAACAACCAGCGGCTACACAACTACCGACAATGCGGGCACCATCTCGTTTTCCGGGGGCAAAGCAACGGCAACCAATATTGCATATTCCGTGGATAGCCCATTGATCGTTTTAACTTACGATAATAACGTTCTGCTCGAAACAGATACTATTCCATTTTCTTTCTCAGCTCCAAGTTCAAGTTCGTCCAGCACATACAAAGTCATCGGAAGTGATTCTCTTTATTTTACCAACGGATTTGTAACATCAGGAGATATTACCGGTGGTAATCCGCAACCAACAGCTCCCAGCGGTTATAAATTTCATATAACCGGTAATACAATGATCATGACAACAATTATTGTCAAGGACAGCAGCGCTAATATAAGCGGTGTATCTACGCAGCTTCATGAATCAGCTAACATTAGCATACTGCTTACAAAACAGTAACTAAAAAACTATTCAGATAAAATAAATCCTGCT
>DATHPY010000510.1:0-2721 GCA_035483315.1 Puia sp.
TAACATAAAAAACATTTTTCCTGAAACTAAAGTGAACCTGGAGTTTGATATGATCGGGAAATATGTGAGTCGCTTGATAAAATTAAGATAACAACATGATGCCGAAATTTCTCATTGATAAATATAAATCAATTCGAAAAAAATCTTATTTAGATAAGATCAGCAATTATAAATATAAATATGCCTTTATTGGTGTGGGCTTGCACAGCATTGCAAATTTATATCCATGTATAAAATATCTTAATATCCCTCTAAAATATATCTGCACAAAAAACAAAAAAAACGCGGATAAAATGGCCGCCGCTTTTGTTGACTGTGTTGGTACGGATGACTTGTCAGTTATTTTAAATGATGATGAAATTAAAGGCATTTTTATTTGCACGCAATCTTCCGTGCAACATGAATTAACTAAAAAATGTTTATCAGGGAACAAAAATGTTTTTGTTGAGAAACCTCCTGCTTTTTCTTCAGATGAATTGAATGATCTGATCAAAATACAAAGCCAAAATATTTGTGTGGTTGGTTTGCAAAGACGTTTTTCAACTGTCAATACATTTTTACATCAATTCAAAAAACAAAATCAGCATTATCATTACCGTTATCTCACCGGCGCTTATCCGGATGGAGGTGAAGTTTATGAATTATTTATTCACCCAATTGATAATATTGTACAACTTTTCGGAAACGCTTCTATTGATCACATCATGAAAAGCAATTACAATAATAATATCACTTATAATATTCATTTCCGGCATGAAAATAATATCAATGGCTTTGTAGAATTATCAACTAATTATTCATGGTCTTCAGCTATTGAATACATGGAAATAAATATGGAAAAAGAAATTTTACAGTGCCATTATCCGAACAATCTTATTGGAATTAAAAAAAGTCTGACCGTGATGAATATTCCGCTGGAGAAATTACTTAAACAACCAATCAAGCAATACGTTTATTTCAATAACAATGGATTCTCTCCAATAGTAAATAACAACGATCTTTTTATAAAAGGGTTTTATGGAGAGATTGAACATTTCGTAAATAGTATTGAAGAAAATAAGAAAAATGAACTGACAACTTTAACGAGTTTGAAAAATACTTATCGCATTCTTGATCAACTTAAAGCAACAAAATAGAATTCATTTGTTTTCTTTTTCAATCTTCTCAAAATATTTTTTGTAAGTAACATGCGCATCCTGCTCCCATTGGTAATATCCAAATAATTTAGACGTGATATTTTTTCCAAAATATTTTTCGAAAGTGCGGTGTAATATTACATCATATTTTCTGTGAAAATTAAGCCAGCATTGGTTGCAATTATGAACGTAATTATTTTGCAATTGCTGTGTCTCTTTTCCATTAAAAATTTCATCAAGGCTTTTTTCAAATACATTACCAATTTTTAAATCAAGATTTTGACAAATCGGAACATCGCCGTCAGGCAAAATAACAAGGCTATCTAAAATACTGTAGCATCTCATTTTTAAATTATTCTGCCGCCATTCATTATAAAGAACCAAAAAATCATAATTTTCACTGAATTCTTTAATAACTGAAGGAATATCTTTTACAAAATTTTTATAATTTTTTGATGTGTCGTGTTTGGGTTGAGAAATATTTCCTGAAATTTCCGATTGTTTCAACGCTTTTGTTTTTGCAAATATTCCTTCATCTTTCATTTGTTTTACGTCTCCGAATTTCAATGGCTCTTCGTCTTTATGACTTCCGATTTCTGTCTCGTGAGCTTTATCAACCGTATCAAAAAAAGCAATATCATTATAAATTCCAACGCGCATGTCTATGCCATATTTTTTACAAACATTCGCCACATGCTCCATATCACTGAAATCGTTGTATGGAGAAAGCGTGAACATTACAGAAACAGGAAGCACATCTTTTAAATTTTCAATTACTTTAATAACGCTGTCATATCCCGGTTTGCCGCGCATGTATAAATATGTTTCGGCTGTTCCGTCCAATGAGATCAATAATCTTTTTGGTGGAAATTTTTTTACAGCATCAATTAATTTATCCGGGTTCAGACAATTAGAAAGTAAATCGTAATTAGGATGATTATGACAAAACCATTCCATTATTTTTTCCGCGTGGGGATGCAGCATAAATTCACCTCCTTCCAAACCAATGCTTGTTGCTCTCGTAATACACTTACTTTTCATGATCTCAATGATCTTGTCAAACGGAAGAAAATTTACCGGACGCTTCGCCCATATCAGGCAATGTTTACATGCGGAATCGCAAAGATCTGTCGCATAGATCATCAATGTTGAAAGCCTTTTACTTCCCGGAAACATTTGATTGTTCAAAAATGTAAGTCCCCTGGTAATATAGCTATTCGTATTGTACATCTGATTTTTTAAAAGAATTATCGCTGCAATTTTATCATGCTTTTTTTATTCCAATATAATATTACACTTTCTTTGTCATTAGAAATGTAAGAGCTATCTACAGCTTGTATTGTAATTAATGGGTCTGTTTTATTTGTTATAATATTTACAACCGGAGGAATAATAATTTCATTATTTATCTTTTCTGGCTTGATAACATCCGGAAGTTTCAGCGCTTCATTTCTCTTCAGGAGATTAACAATTTTTATGTTATTACTGTTCACTCCATTAATTATTAATGCATCTTCCAAACCAGATCTGAAAATGAATGCTCCGTCTTTTTCTTCAGGAAGATTGATTATAAATATCTTTTTTG
>DATHPY010000511.1:0-3043 GCA_035483315.1 Puia sp.
TCTTGAACAGTCAAGAAAACAAATGGAAGAAAAAGGAAATCTTTCTGAAGAAAATATTAATGCCGCTTTAGACATAACAAGAAGATTGTTCTTTCCTTTTGCAATAGGTGGTGCATTGATTGGAACTATCATTATTGGAGCGGTTGGTTCACTGATCGGTGCTGCAGTTGCGAAAAAAAACCCGGAATCATCATTTGAAAATCAGATGAAGTAATTGTTTTGTAAACCTGAAGATGACCAATTTTCAAATTGCTAAATTTTCAAATCAATTATTAAAATCGTATTTCATAATTAAAAAATGGACGTCTCAATAATAATTCCTGTTTTTAATGAAGATGAATCGCTTCCTGAATTATGCGTTTGGATCCAGCGTATAGTGAAGGAAAATAATTTGTCTTACGAAGTGATTTTTGTTGATGACGGAAGCTCCGACAATTCATGGAATGTTGTGCAATCGCTTCATGCGCAGGATAGAAATATTAAAGGAATAAAATTTCAGCGCAACTACGGAAAATCTGCCGCGCTGAATGAAGGTTTTAAAAACGCAAAAGGCGAAGTAGTAATTACAATGGATGCGGATATGCAGGATAGTCCGGATGAAATTCCTGAATTGCGCCGGATGATCTTAGAAGATAATTATGACCTTGTAAGCGGATGGAAAAAAGTTCGTCACGACCCAATTTCAAAAACTATTCCATCAAAATTTTTTAATTGGGTCACTTCGAAAGTTTCAAAAGTAGAATTGCACGATTTTAATTGCGGGCTAAAAGCATATCGTTTAAAAGTGGTGAAGAGTATTGAAGTATACGGAGAAATGCATCGCTATATTCCTGTAATTGCGAAATGGGCGGGCTTTAAAAAAATCGGCGAGAAAGTTGTAGAACATCGCGCGCGCAAATATGGCACTACAAAATTTGGCGGATTATCACGTTTCATCAATGGTTTTCTCGATCTCGCTTCCATAACATTCGTAAGTAAATACGGAAAACGGCCGATGCATTTTTTCGGAACCTGGGGAACTGTTTTTTTTATTGTAGGTTTCATCATGAGCATTTATCTCATCATTACAAGACTTATTAATACAGGAATTGGTTTGAGTAATCGTCCGCCATTTTTTATTGCGTTGACGATTATGATCATCGGTAGCCAGCTCTTTTTAACGGGTTTTGTTGCCGAATTAATTTCGCGAAACGCGCAGGGAAGAAATTCTTATTTGATTGAAAAGAAAGAAGGAATTGAGTAATTCGAAAATTTCAAAATAACTCAATTTGAAAATGATAGAACAGCCAAATATATTTATCTCCTTACATTTTCAAATTTTCAAATTTGCAAATTGGTAGAATTATCATAATCGGTCCTGCATATCCGCTTCGAGGCGGCCTTGCAACTTTTGATCAAAGATTATGCAAAGAGTTTTCTGATGAAGGTTATGATTGTTCTATTTTTTCATTCTCGCTGCAATACCCATCAATACTGTTTCCTGGCAAAACTCAATACTCGACCGAACCAGCGCCAAAAGGAATAAAAATTCTTACAAAAATAAATTCTATCAATCCGCTTAACTGGTTTTCTGTTGGCAAAGAATTAAAAAAAATAAGGCCGGATATTATCGTCGTGCGTTACTGGTTGCCATTTATGGCACCGGCGTTGGGAACAATTCTTCGACAGGTACGAAAAAATAATCACACAAAAATAATTGCGATCACCGATAATATTTTGCCACACGAAAAACGTTTTGGTGATATATCCTTTACAAAATATTTTCTCAAATCCTGCGATGCGTTTATTACGATGAGTGAAAAAGTAATGGCCGATCTGAAAATATTTGAAAAAGAAAAACCTGCGCAACAGGTGATGCACCCGCTCTATGATAATTTTGGTCAAATAATTTCGAAAGAAGAAGCGAGAAATTATTTGCATCTTTCTATTGATGAAGAAATTATTTTATTTTTTGGTTTTATCCGAAAATATAAAGGGCTTGATATTTTATTAGAAGCGATGGCAGATAAAAGAATTCAATCAGCAAAAATAAAATTATTGATCGCAGGAGAATTTTATGAAGATGAAAAAGCATACAAAGAATTAATAGATAAACTCAACATTAAAGATTCGTTGATATTAAGAACTGATTTTATCCCAGACAGTGAAGTGAAATATTATTTGTGCGCGGCTGATGCGGTTATTCAGCCATATCGCAATGCTACGCAAAGCGGCGTTACGCCCCTCGCCTATCACTTTGAAAAGCCGATGATCGTTTCAAATGTAGGCGGCTTGCCGGTTTTGGTTCCGCATAAAAAAGTAGGATTGGTTGCTGAACCAAATGCGGAAGCCATCGCCACGGCAATTCTTAACTATTATGAATTAGGAGAAAATTATTTTATTCCTCATCTTCGCACGGAAAAACAAAAATACTCCTGGGCAAACCTGGTGAAAACAATTACCGATTTAGCTAATGATATACAGAAGTAAAGCTCCACTACGCATCGGATTGGCAGGCGGCGGCACAGACGTAAGTCCATACAGCGATCTGTACGGCGGTGCAATTTTGAATGCAACCGTTTCATTGTATGCATCTGCGAACATTGAACCGTTGCCCGATAACTCAATTATTTTACAGACAATAGATAGAAAGGAAGAACAGCGTTTTGAATGGAATCACCAATTGCCGATTGACGGCAAATTGGATTTGTTGAAAGGTGTTTACAACCGAATTCAAAAAGAGTATGCATTACCGTTATCCGGTTTTAAATTATCAACTTTTGTAGATGCACCGGCGGGCTCTGGGTTAGGAACTTCATCAACATTAGTGGTTGCGATAATCGGCGCGTTTACAGAAATGTTGCGTTTGCCATTGGGAGAATATGATATTGCGCATCTTGCTTATGAAATTGAAAGAAATGATCTGAAGATGGCTGGCGGAAAACAAGATCAATACGCAGCAACATTTGGTGGGGTGAATTATATGGAATTTTTTGGCGAAGGAAAAGTTATCGTAAATCCGCTTCGTGTTAAACAACAATATCTATTTGAATTAGAAAATAAT
>DATHPY010000512.1:0-5710 GCA_035483315.1 Puia sp.
GTACAAGCCCAAAATAAGTAAAAACGATTACGGCAAAAAAACTGCAACCCAGTTAGTGAAAGGTTATTTTGAAAACTCGCCTGCAAAACTCGTTTCGCAATTTGTGAGCGATAATAAAATCAGTTTACAGGAATTGGAAGAACTGTTACATCAGATCAAATCATCCAAAAACCAATAATCATGAATCTCATCTTATACTTTGGAAAAATAATTTTTGTTTCGGGTATCCTTTACAGTTATTACTGGTTTGTTTTGCGAAACAAACAATTTCATTTGTACAACAGGTTTTATCTCATTATCACTGTTGCGATCTCCTTAATTCTTCCGTGCATCACTATTTCTTTTCAAAATAATAATTCAACCGGCGCAGCAAAAATTCTGCATGTTATTTCTGTGAACAGTTGGGAAGACGCGGTTGTAATTACACCACATCACAATTGGTCGTACAGTTTTTTAAACTGGCAAAATATCCTGTACGCTTTTTATTTTCTTATCAGTTTGATATTGATTTTGGTTCTTGCTAAAACCATTTATTACATTTTAAGAATTGCAAAAAAATACAACTGGGAAAATATTGACGACATAAAACTTTTTTATACGCATGAACCGCAATCTCCTTTTTCATTTTTCCAAAACATTTTCTGGAATAAAGAATTAGATATCAGCAGCAGCGCAGGAAATCAAATTCTGCGGCATGAAATATATCACGTGCGCAAAAACCATTCTTTCGATATTTTATTTCTTGAAATAATTAAATGCATTTTCTGGTTCAATCCATTTTTCTTTCTTATAAAAAAAGAAATAAAAGTTATTCATGAATTTCTCGCTGATGAATACGCAACATCGGAAAGTGATAAATATAGTTATGCTGAACTGTTGGTTTGGCAAACTGTCAATTCAAAACAAATAAATATCATCAACACATTTTTTCACAACCAAATAAAACGTCGTATAGCCATGATCACACAATCAAAAAACAAACGCTATTATTATTTGAGCAGAGTTATGGTTTTGCCAGTTCTATTGATTTTATTCTGTGCGTTCGGAACAAGAATAAAAAATATGAAATCAACATTGAATGGCTCAATTGAAAAACAAAACGCTTATTCATCAAAAGAAATAAAATCATTTGCGTTGGCAGTTATTGTTGATACAATTCCAAATACTATCATTAGTGTAGATGGTAAAAATCAAAATTTCAAAATAGATTCGTTAATGATCGATGCTATAGAAAAAATTGAGGTTACTGATAAAGCGGTTATGATTTATAAAAAAGATAAAACAATACTGCAAATGAACAGATCAGGTCAGGATGCAAGTTTTCCTATGATGACAATTAACCCGACCGAGTTGAAAAAAATTTCCGTGGAAGCCAATGCTGTTTTTTTTATTAAAAAAGACAACTCCAGTTTGATAACTATTTTAGATAAAAATTATAAAGATCAAGTGCAAACAGATGATGACAATATAATTTTTACAAAAGTAGAAATTGGAGCAAGTTACCCGGGTGGGCAACAAGAATGGATAAAATATTTAATGAACAGCTTCAGATATCCGGACAAAGCAGTAAAAGAACAAATTCAGGGAACCGTTGTAGTAAAATACATCGTTGATAAAGAAGGTAACGTTAGTGATGTTGTTGCCGAAAGCGGTCCGACTGAAGGAGGGTTACGTGAAGAAGCAATTCGTGTAATAAAAAACAGCGGCAAATGGGTACCAGCTATGCAAAACGGGCGAAAAGTAAAAGCGTATAACAGACAGCCGATCATTTTTAAGCTACAGGAAAAATAAATTTTTATGAATAATAAGTGAGCCAAATAACATAACGTTATCCATATGTTTTCAACCTATCTCAAAACTGCCATTCGATTTTTTTTTCGCAACAAGACTTTTACGATCTTGAATGTCTGTGGGCTTGCTTTAAGCTTATTAACTTTTTTGCTGCTCACTTTTTATGTAAAAGATGAACTCAGCTACGATAGATTTAATAAAAATGCCGATAGAATATTTCGTATAAATACCGATCTGAAATTTGGCGCTACTATTTCGTCCAGGGCGATCACATCTCCTGCAATGGCAAAATCATTACAACAAAATTTCCCTGAAATTGAAAATTTTGTAAGGCTGTTACCGGATGCAGAGGTATTTAAAAAAGGTAATGAATTCCTGTCAGAAGATAAAGGCGTTTATACTGACCAAAGCGTGTTTGATGTTTTTAGTTTTGAAATACTCAACGGCAATGCAAAAACCGTATTCAATAATCCCTATGCTATTGTTCTAACAAAAAGCATGGCTTTAAAATATTTTAATTCTACCAACATTATTGGGAAAACAATAGAGTTTATGAATGATAGCAATCTTCATGTTGTAACTGCAGTGATTAGTGATATTCCCAGGCAATCACACTTCAGTTTTGATTTCTTTTTATCAATGAAGTCAGTGCAAATAAGCGAGTCGCCTAAATTAAATGCGCTTTTCCCATTCAGCATAAACAATTTCTTCATTCTTCACTTTCAATACCAATTCTTTTTTCTCAGCAGCTTCTGCCCTGCCGATTATTTTTGCGTCAATGCCAAATTGTTTTGAAACAGTAATAATACTTTCAGCATCTTTTTCATTCGTAAAAATTTCCAGGCGATGCCCCATATTAAAAACCTGGTACATCTCACGTCTATCCGCATGTGAAGATTGCTGTATTAACTGAAATATTAATGGCGGTTCAAAAAGATTGTCTTTTATTATCCTGAAATTACCCGGTAAATATTTCATACATTTTGTTTGTCCGCTGCCGCTGCAATGAATCAGTCCATGAATTTTATCAAAATGTTGTTCCAACAAAATTTTCATTAACGGCGCATATGTACGCGTTGGACTAAGAAGTAATTTGCCGATGTTGACCGTTGACCGTTGACCCTTGACCGTAATTGTTATTTCATCGGTCATTCTATGCGGACCGATATATACAACATGATCATCGAGCGATGTGTCATAAGATTCATGAAATCTTGCGCCATAAGTCTTGTGCAACAGATCGTGACGCGCGCTTGTTAATCCATTGCTTCCAATTCCACTGTTGTATTCTTTTTCATAAGTTGATTGTCCGCCGCTCGCTAATCCGACAATCACATCGCCAGCTCGTATTTTTTCGTTCGTAATCAATTTTTCTTTTTGCCAGCGAGCAGTCATGGTTCCATTAACAGCAATTGTTCTTACCACATCGCCGACGTCAGCAGTTTCGCCTCCGAGATAATTAATATTCACACCAAAATTTTTCAACTCATTAAAAAATTCCTGCGTGCCGTTAATAATTGTTTCCAAAATTTCCCCGGGAATATTTTTTTTGTTTCTGTCAATAGTTGATGAGAATAATAAATCATTGTAAATACCAACACACAGCAGATCATCTAAATTCATAGCAACGGCATCCTGCGCAATGCCGCGCCAAACATTTATGTCGCCGGTTTCTTTCCAATACAAATACGCAAGAATACTTTTGGTGCCGGCGCCGTCAGCGTGCATAATATTCACCCAATTTTTATCACCTCCTAAATAATCGGAATAAATTTTACAAAAAGCAAAAGGATACAAACCTTTGTCAAGTTTTTCGGTTGCCTTATGAACATCTTCTTTTTGAGCTGAAACTCCACGTTGGGAATATAATGACATGAATTAATTACAATTTTAGACCACGAATTACACGAATTATTGCGAATTAGGCTAATTTTTGTTGTTAACCGTAATTTTCAAAGTCCGTTGCATAACTTTGAAAATTTATCTTTACAAAAAAATCAGAATTAATTTATGATCAATTATATTTTTGCATGTTCATCGCCGCTAGTTTTAGGTATTTATTTTTACGATCAGTTCAATCACAGTAATCTTAAAAATCATAGTTCAGACAAATGAATGTACACAGAGACTTAGAGCGGCTTCCACTTTTTAAGAATGCGGTGATTACTATCGGAACGTTTGATGGCGTACATACGGGTCATCAAAAAATTATTCAGCAATTAAAAGAAGAAGCGGAAAAAATAAATGGCGAAACGGTTATCATCACTTTTCATCCACATCCGAGAAAAATTATTGGTTCAAAAGAAATTAAACTTATTAACACGCTCGGGGAAAGAATAGAATTGCTGTCTGATAAAAAAGTTGATCATCTTGTGATCATTCCATTCACAGAAATTTTTTCCCGGCAATCTGCAAAAGAATATATCCGTGATTTTTTGATTAAGAAATTCCATCCGCATACAATTATTATTGGCTACGATCACCGGTTTGGGAAAGATCGCTCCGGCGATTATCATTTATTAGAAAAATTAAGCGCCGAAGAAAATTATATTTTGAAAGAAATCCCGGCTCACGTATTAAATGAAATATCTGTGAGTTCAACACAAATCCGCAGCGCTATTGCAAACGGCGATATAACAACTGCAAACGAATTATTGGGTTATGATTTCTTTTTTGAAGGAACCGTAATTGTTGGAAATAAATTAGGGCGAGCAATTGGTTATCCAACTGCAAATCTTAAAATAGAAGATGAAGAAAAACTTTTGCCCGGAGATGGGGTGTATGCTGTGAATTCGTCAATCGTCAATGGTGAATGGTCAATGGATTCACCATTCACCATTGACCATTCACGAAAAGGAATGATGAACATCGGTCTACGCCCAACGGTTGATGGGAAACAAAAAACTATCGAAGTAAATATTTTTGACTTTGATGAAGATATTTATGGAAAGAAATTGAGCGTTTATGTAAAAAAATATTTACGTGGTGAGCAAAAATTCGCCGGACTTGGTTCATTAAAAGAACAATTAGCGAAAGATAAAGTGAGCGCAATTGAAAACCTGAGCATAAAAAATAAATAGAGTTTTTACTTCTCCCATTATTTCATTCTTTGTCCTAAAATGTTTTTATATCTCACAACAAAATCAATCGGGTGAACGACAGAGGTTTTTGAGTCGAAATAATCGCTGATATCTTTTGTGATAATAACAAAAGCTTTGGCGTTCAATGCGCATTGATATTGCAATCCATCTTCCAGGTCAGTGAAATAAGTTTTAAAAATATCAGCGATAAAAGAAGATTTCACATCTGTAATTTCAAATGCAGAAAAAGTAAGTTGCATTTGTTTTTTATGCCACTCTTTATTTTTAGCAAATTTACCAAGAATGAAATCAGTGATAATAAATGTTATGGGGGAAACAACCGGTTTACCAAAATGCTTGCGAATTATACGCATACAATCTGCTGCTGTATAATGGTCGCGCGAAGATGCGTCGAGGTAATCAATAATAACGTTGGCATCTAAAAAGATCTTCTTCATCTTTCAATGCCTTTGAATAACTCTGCAAGAATATCTTTTTTACCGGTTGAATAAGAGCCGGCAGTTTCTTCAAGCCATTCATCTTTATCAGAAATTTTATAAGCCTCGCGCTGCACAGACGATAACAAATCGTCAATGAATTTAGAAACGCTTTTGTTTTGCCTGCGTGCGTGGCGTTTGATAAACTTTTTATGCTCGGCTGAAATAAGTATAGTTAATTTTTCCTGCATGAGGTTAATTTCGTACAAATTTACAATTTTATACGAAACCGCATAATTATCTTTCAGGCAATCATTTTCGCAATCATTTCTTTTAGCAATGATGCATCTTCCGTGTTAATGCTATTTACACCGATGCTTTTCAGGTTGTATTCATGAAGCA
>DATHPY010000513.1:0-2368 GCA_035483315.1 Puia sp.
ATGTCCATCTGCGCCACCTTCCACTCTTGGATATTTTGCAGGGATATTTATTTCTTTATTTCTTGATAATGGAAGTAACCTCGGATAAAGGCCGCCCCAGCCACAAGACATTTTTCCTTTTGATCCGACAAATAAAGAACCACCTTCATAATCATCCATTGAAGCTAATTCGAGACCTTCGTTTCCATCGCCGATATCTTCAGGACGATCAGGAATAAAACCTCCATCCATCCAATACAATTGCAGATCGCGCCCATCTTTCAATTTGAAAGTATACCTGAGTTTTGTTGATGGCGGAATGCTTTCCGGATAATCCGCCTCTTTAAAAATACCTGAATAAACAGTGGTGGCATCGCAGGTAACTTCTGTTGGATAACCTAATTTATACAATTTAAATGCGGGCCCGATAATGTGACAAGCCATATCTCCCAATGCGCCGGTTCCAAATCTCCACCATCCGCGCCAATTGAATGGAACGAGATTGTCAATGTAATCAACATATTCAGCAGTGCCGAGCCAAAGATCCCAATTCAATTCTTTCGGAACAGGTGGTTTTTTATCCGGCCACGGAATACCCTGCGGCCAAACGGGGCGATTCGTCCAGTTATACACTTTTTGTATATCGCCAATTAATCCTGCTTCAATCCATTCTCTCATTAAACGCATGCCATCTCCTGATGCGCCCTGGTCTCCCATTTGTGTAACGACTTTATATTTTGCTGCAGCCTGAGTTAATATTCTTGCTTCATAAATATCATGCGTCAATGGTTTTTGGAGATACAAATGTTTTTTCATTTGCATGGCGTGTAAACCTACTGTTGCGTGATTGTGATCAGGAATAGCAACTGACACTGCATCAAAGTTTTTATTTTCTTTTTCAAACATCTCACGCCAGTCATTATAAAAACCAGCTTTCGGAAATTCTTTACGGCGTGGTGCGGCCATCCGATCATCCACATCACACAAAAAAGCAACCACCGCATTTTTTTTGGGTGCAGTTGCATAATGATGAATATCATTTTCTCCTTCGCCGCCGCAACCGACACAGGCAATATATAATTTATCACTTGGCGCAACAAAACCTCTGCCTCCTAAAACGTGTCTTGGTACAATGTAAAAACCTGCAGCAAGTGCAGAAGATTTAATAAAATTTTTTCTGCTTAAATTATTTGCAAGAATATTTTTTTTCATGATGACTTTTTTAGCAAACTAAAATGTTTGATAAATGTACTTGTTTCGATAAATAGTTTGGAGAAGAAAATTTGATGAGCAGAAAGAATTAAAAAAAGCCTGATGTTAATAACAGGTTTTGTCTTTTTTGGTCCTGTGCCGGACTTGAACCAGCGACCCTCTGATTAACAGCCTTTCCAGCACTAATTGATTTTAATTCAATAGAATCAATTTTATTTTTCTGGGGAATAATTGTTGTTTGCAAAAAAGCTAAAGCATTTCACCGACTCATTGGAATAAATTATTTATTAACAATAATTTACGCTGATAATGGGTCGAGCAAAAAAAAGTAAAATCAGATTAAAATCGATTAATTTTTGTTGCTAAAAAAACATTCTTTGAAGGAAGCTTAACGTTTTTTAACGAGGCTTAACGAATTCAATCAAAGATGCTGCAGTACAAGATCTTGTGTCTATTTTATAGATTTGCTTTATTTTTTTGAATGCAATTTTTCAATTGCGGCCGTGCAAATTGTTTGTGCAAAAAGTGAAAGACCCGAATTTGTGAAAGAGAAAAAAAAGATTCGCTTTATCCAGTGAAATTGCGAGTTTATTATAATTCAAAAGCTGTTTTGCATCCTACGATCTATGATGTTTCTAAAAGCGATTTTGAAAAGCTGAATGCTAGACGAGTTAATGACTCGCTCACAGAGATAAGACAACAGCTGAAAGAGACAGAAGTGAATGCAATTGCGGCAGCAAAAAAGATCACACCATTTTCTTTTGATAAATTTTATCTCGCGTTCATCTACAGAAATGAACTGTTCAGAAATAAATTAAAATTAGCAAAAGTAGAATCGGCAAATTCGAAACTACTTGGTGATGTTCCTGCAGAATGGAAGAAGAGGTTTGCCATATTTAAGGAAGAATATTTGGGTGTCGATAGTGGTTCAAAATCATTTTCTATGAACCTTTTCTTATGCAGTGGTGAAATTCCGAATCGAATCTTCTTCCATTAATTGAAAATTAAAGATGAATAATGAAACAAATAAATACCTAAAATTATGTCTCCAAATCGGTATCTATTCTCGTTTCCCCTTTTGCTATTGAGCTTAAATTAATTAAAAATTTGAGATACCTATTGCCGTTAGTTTGTTTAAAATGTATAAACAGTTCTTGTACTCTAGAGTTAAAATAAC
>DATHPY010000514.1:0-5897 GCA_035483315.1 Puia sp.
AAAACATTTGCAACAACTGATCGGGAGTTTTCAAAACGCAACGTTAATTTTTGAAAAATTTAAAAGCTTAACGCCGATACAGGTTGTTATTATTACAGGAAACGATAATGTAAAAAAGATTGCTTCGCATTTGCAGGAAAATGATTTTGATGTCCGAGCCATCGTTTACCCGACAGTTCCAAAAGGAAGTGAAAGGCTGCGAATTGTGTTGCATAGTTTTAATTCGGTTGAGGAAGTAGATAATTTGGTTAGGCTGCTTAATGTGAAAATGGCTCAATTATCTGAACTAGGATTTTAACCTGATTTTACTTATTCAACTGAATTTTTTTTATTCAGGATGATCGGATAAATAAGGATAAAATCGTAGTTCGGACTACTGCTCAATAGAATTACTGCTGTACAAGAGTGCGACGCAAGGATGCTTGATAGAACTACTACTGCCCGTTACATAATCAAAAAAAAATTCTACATTTAGCGATTGACAATAATATTGTTGCATGAAAGTTGTTCCATTTTTTATTTGCCTATTTGTTACCGTTAGTTTAATCATTGCGCTTAACAGGCAATGGGGAAGCATTCCACCGATCGGTAAATTCGTGAGTCCGCAACACGGCTTTTGGCAAAACGCAGATGCTTACGATAAAGATTATAGCGCCGATCTGAAATTTCCCGGGATCATTGATTCTGCAACTGTGTATATTGATGAAAGATTGGTACCTCATATTTTTGCGGTAAATGAGCGCGATGCCTATTTTATCCAGGGTTATTTACATGCAAAATTTCGGTTGTGGCAAATGGAGTTTGAAGTGTATGCCGCGGCAGGAAGGATCAGCGAATTGATCGGCGATAAAGCATTGAATTTTGATCGCGAAAAAAGAAGATTGGGAATGGTGTATGCCGCGGAAAATTCTTTGAAAGAAATGGAAGCAGACCCAATTACCAAAAGCGAATGTGATGCGTACACGGAAGGTGTGAATACATACATTGATAATTTAAAAGAAAGTGAATTGCCGGTTGAATACAAATTACTCAACTATAAACCGGAGCATTGGAATAACTTAAAAAGTGCGTTGTTTTTAAAATACATGTCGCTGGATCTGGCTGGTCATGAAAATGATTTTGAATACACGAATGCAAAAAATTATTTTGGCATAAGTGATTTTGAAAAAATGTATCCTTACTTGCAGGATTCGTTGGATCCAATCATTCCAAAAGGAACCACTTATCCGAACCCTGGCGTTGTTGTAAAAACTCCTGCAAACGCTGACTCTTTATATTTTTCTAAAAACGATTCTGCAGATGTTTTGGAAAGCAAACCGAATAAAGATAATGGCAGTAACAATTGGGCGGTGAGCGGAAAGAAAACAAAAAGTGGACGACCAATTTTATGTAACGATCCTCATCTTGGATTAAATCTTCCTTCACTTTGGTTTGAAATGCAAATTCGCACTCCGCAATTCAATGCGTATGGCGCTTCATTTCCCTGCGCGCCGGGAATTATCATTGGCTTCAATGATAGTTGCGCATTTGGATTTACCAATGCGGAAAGAGATGTGCGCGACTATTACGATATCCAATTTAAAGATGAGAGCATGAAGGAATATTGGTTCAACGGGAAATGGAAAGAATCAACATTTCGTTACGATACTATTAAAATAAAAGGCAAACCTGATTTTATTGACACCGTTACTTACACAGTTTTTGGCCCGGTGATGTACGATAAAAAATTTACCGGTGAAAGAACATCCGGAAAAAAATATTATGCAGTGAGATGGAAAGCGCACGATGCGAGCAACGATCTGAAAACTTTTAATCGTCTTAATCATGCAAAAAATTATAACGATTATTTCGACGCTATAAAAAATTTACACACGCCCGGACAGAATTGCATTTTCGCCTGTAAGAATGGAGACATTGCCATTTGGGACCAGGGTGAATTCCCGGCGAAATGGAAAAGACAAGGCGATTTTATTATGCCTGGCACCGACAGTAGTTATGAATGGCAGGGAACAATTCCGCAAGAAGAAAATCCGCACATGATAAATCCTGAACGTGAATTTGTCAGCAGTGCAAATCAATTTCCTGTGGATCCATCTGTGTATCCTTATTATCTCGGAGGATATTTTCCGATGTATCGTGGGTTAACGATTAACCGGCGTTTGGCAGCAATGAATAATATTACTACAGACTCAATGGAAATATTGCAAACAAATAATTACAATTCATTTGCTGCGATGGCTGTTCCACTTTTATTAAAAAATATTTCGCGCGATTCGTTAGATTATAATGAAAAAGATTATTATGACACGTTAAAAAAATGGAATTATACTAATGATGTTAATGAATCTGGTGCAACAGTTTTTGTACTCACATGGAATAATTTTGAAGATATAGTTTGGAATGATGAATTATCAAAATGCAAAGAGCCGACAACTAAGCCAGAATCAGAATCGTTATTGGAATCTATTTTAAAAGACAGCGCTTATAAATTTTTAGATGACATCAACACACCGCAAAAAGAAACATTGCGCGATGATATTCTTGCCGCATTCAGGAAAACAACATTAACGTTAAAAAATCTTGAAGTAGCAAAAAAATTAAGCTGGGAAATGTATAAGGATACAAGAATAAATCATCTGGCAAAGTTGGCTCCGTTCAGCAAATTGCATTTGAATATTGGTGGTGGCTCCAATTGTATAAACGCAGCAAACTCTGATCACGGGCCAAGCTGGCGAATGATCGTGGAATTGACTGATACAACAAATGCATATGGAATTTATCCGGGCGGACAAAGCGGTAATCCCGGAAGTCGTTATTATGATAATTTTGTTGATGATTGGGCGGCTGGAAAATATTTTAAGTTGTGGGTGATGAACAAGAATGATATAAATGATTTCAGGGTGAAGTATAAAATAACTTTTGGAAAATGATCTGGAATTGATAGAACACAGATTGATTATGATTGTTATGATCAGAGCAGATGAAATCATAAATTATCATAGTCATCATAACCAATCCGCGTTCTATCTATTAGCTTAATTCGCAAAAATTCGTGTAATTCGTGTTATGAAATTTATCATCTCCATATTACTAACTGCGTTGCTCAGCTTCGTTGGGGGTTTATGGTTGCAATGGTGGGAGATAGCTGTTGCTGCGTTTCTTGTCAGTTTAATTATTCCTCAACAACGGTGGGATTCTTTTTTATCCGGATCGCTTGGAGTTTTTTTTCTGTGGGGAATTTTATCGTGGTGGATTGATTTTAAAAACAACAGCATTCTTTCTCAAAAAATTGCGCAGATATTACCGTTAGGTGGTTCCCCTTATTTATTGATATTATTCACCGCATTTGTTGGCGGAATTGTTAGCGGCGTTGCCGCACTTACTGCAAGCTATCTGCGAAAAACGTAGCGCATTTTATTTCTTTATATACATTTCTCTTTCACATTTTCATAACGTATTGCGGGTTAAATTTGTCCATACTTTTCATTTCAATAGATTTAATGAAAAAACTTCTACTGCTTATTATTTTATCTTTACTAACGTTAACGTATATATCAGCCCAAAAAATTTCCGGCGAAATTACTGATGATAAGGGTTACATTCTTCCCTTCGCTTCAGTGTTTATAAAAGGAACTACGAAAGGAACAACAGCAAACAATGAAGGGAAATATTTTATCAACGCAGAAGTTGGAAAGCAAACTATAATTTGTCAGTATGTTGGTTATCAAAGACAGGAAAAACCAATTACTGTTGGAGCAGAAAATATCACATTGAATTTTTCTTTGTCAGTTCAGCAACTTTCTATGAAAGAAGTGGTGATAAGACCGGGAGGTGAAGATCCCGCCTATGATATAATCCGTCATGCAATCAAAAAAAGAAAAGATTATGAATCTCCGCTGGATTCATTTACCTGCGAAGCGTATATCAAAACATTAGCGAAATTAAGAAAGATCCCGAAAAAAATATTTGGTCAGGCAATTGATTCGAATGATAGAAAAGAAATGGGAGTGGACTCACTCGGCAGAGGTATTATTTTTCTTTCTGAATCATTTACTAAGATCTCTTTTAAAACCCCAAATAACTTTAAACTCGAAGTTATTTCCGGCCGGGAAAGTGGTTCCATGGGTTATGGTTTTACTTTTCCAACCTTTATTAATTTTTACAATAACAATGTAACCGTGCTTGTGTCAAAATTAAATCCGCGCGGTTTTGTTTCTCCCATTGCCGATGGTGCGCTTAATTATTATCGCTATAAATATCTTGGTTCTTTTATTGAAGATGGAAAAGAGATCAATAAAATAAAAGTCATTCCACGAAGAAAGTATGAGCCGTTATTTTCCGGTATCATTGACATTGTTGATGGTGAGTGGCGCATTCATAGTCTTGATCTGTTATTGACAAAAACTTCTCAGCTGGAGTTTATGGATACTGTTCGTATAAAACAGATACAGGTGCCCGTTAGTAAAAATGTTTGGCAAACAAAAGACCAAAATGTTTATTTTACCTTTGGTATTTTTGGTTTTGAGGCAGTGGGAAATTTTTTAAACGTGTACAACAAGTATGATGTTAAGCCTGAATTCCCCAAACATTTCTTTAATAACGTCACGATAAAATTTGATACTGCAATTAATAAAAAAACAAAACAGTATTGGGACTCTTTACGACCAGTTCAATTAGAGCTGGAAGAATCCAAAGATTATACAATTAAGGATAGTGTTTTCCGCTATAACCGCGATTCGTTATGGACAAAACGTTACACCGATTCTTTAAGAAGGAACCAGGAAAAGGTAACCGTACAAAAACTTTTATTTAAAGGCGGCATTAGGCGAAATGGTTACGGAAACAAAAAAATTACCACCTATAATATTGACCCCTTGCTGGTAGAATTCGATTACAATACCGTAGAAGGAATTGTATTAAGAGAAAACGCTTCTGTGCAAACGCCGATGTTTAATAAAAAAGAGCTGATCACTTTTAGCCCGCATTTGCGATACGGTTTTCACAACACACATTTCAATGCGTGGGCATCTGTGCTATTTCAAAAGAATAATGCCAACACTGATGGTAATATTTTTGGCAATGCTTTCAAAAAACAAACATTTGAATTTTCCGGCGGAAAAAGAGTTTCCCAATTCAATAACGAAAATCCGATCACCGAGGGGATGAATACGCTCTACACGCTTTTTAGTAAAGAGAATTATATGAAGATCTATGAAAACTATTTCAGTGAATTAAAATATTTTCGGCAAATGGAAAACGGTTTTCGTATTAATGCAAGCGCTTTATACGAAGATCGGTTACCATTAAATAACACTACAGATTATTCGTTCACTAACTTTAAATATCGTCAGTTCACACCAAACTATCCTTATGAAAAATTAGATACGCAATTCACCGCGCATCATGCTTTCATAACAGGAGTTGAGCTGGAATACCAGCCCGGGCAACATTACATCGAATTTCCAAACAGCAAAGTGAGCATTGGTTCAATATATCCAACATTTGCCTTAGCGTATCAACACGGCTGGAAAAATGTTTTTAACAGCATAACCGATTTTGATAAATGGAGTTTTTCCGTTTGGGATAATGTGGATCTTAAATTGAGAGGTGTGCTCAGTTACCGCTTAAATGTTGGTGGTTTTTTAAATGCGAAATCGGTTCCTATTCAGGATTACCAGCATTTTAATGGCAACCAAACATTTTTTGCGAGCCAGTATTTAAATAGTTTTCAACTTGCGCCATATTATGCAAACAGCACCACGGCTGCGTTCTATACAACTGGCCATATCGAAGAACATTTCAATGGCATGCTAACAAATAAAATTCCGTTGTTCAGAAAATTAAACTGGTATCTCGTTGCGGGCTCAAATGCTTTTTATGTAAACAGCACAAATAAT
>DATHPY010000515.1:0-5012 GCA_035483315.1 Puia sp.
TTCATTTAAATAAATTGCAGGGCATTCAACTCTTTGATGTTTTTGAAAGCGAAAAACTTGGAGCTGATAAAAAATCGCTGGCGCTAAGTTTTAATTTTGTGGATAAAGAAAAAACAATGACTGATGAAGAAGTTGAAGAAATGATGAACAAAATAATGTTAACTTTAGAAAGCAAATTAAAAGCTGAAATAAGAAAATAATTTTAAATATTGAACCATGACCCAGCAGGAAAAACAATTGAAACAAATACACGAAAAATTGCAGCAACTGTTAAAGCAATATCAATCCTTACAAAAAGAAAACGGTAAACTAAAACAGGAAATTCAGGAATTTAAATCTAACCATAATATTCACGCGGAAGAATTGGATCGCTTGCATCAACGCACACAAATTTTACAATCTTCAAAAACGGAAATGTCTGGAGAAGAAAAAAAAGCGTTCGAAAAACGCCTCAATAATTATGTAAAAGAAATAGACCGTTGTATCGCATTGCTGAATGAATAATTTCAAACGCGTTTTACTAATCGCATTTTTCCTTCATCATTTCCTTTTGATACTTCAAGCGTGTACACTCCGTAAGGCAGATCATTAAGTCCGCCCCAATTAAAAATTTGCTGATTATTTTCAGCGTCTGTCTCAAGCGCGCTGCACACGCTTCCTTTATCATCTTTAAGAACAGCTTTTAGCAAACATTTTTGAGAGTTGTCTACTTCAAATGTCAATCGGTCAATAAATACCGACGATTTGATTTTAACTAACATAACATGGTTTAGGTTTGGTTATTTATATGTGCAAACAATTTTTTTTATAGGGCTTGATTATTAAACTTGTTATTTAACTTTGATACATTCGAATGTAGCTGTTAATAAACTGTGAATAAATTTAAAAAAACTTATTTAACTATGCAAGAATTAATTCCAATAAATGTTTTGATCGGCGACAGAACCTATCGCATAAAAATCGAAAACCAGGACGAAGAAGCAGTAAGAAAAACGCTCAAAATCATTAACGATAAAATTCTCGAGTTCAAAACCAATTTCGCCGGAAAAGACATGCAGGATTATATTGCCATGGTTTTACTTTGGTTCGCTACACAACAAACTTCTGAAGAACAAAATATTTCCTCATCGGATATTGATGAAATAATCAAAAAAATAGAAACCCAGCTGGAAAAAGCGTTATAAACGCTAATTCGCTTTACTTCTTGTAGCTAAATTTTGTAACTTCGCGAGCTAACACGTTTTCATGCACTCACGAACATGATTATAAAGTATATGATTATAAACTTATTAAATTTCAAACTTAATGGACGCCAATATATTATCCATCATAATTGGGCTTGTCGCTCTAATTATCGGAATTGTAGCGGGTAAATTTATATTTGCCAAAAACACAAAAAAACAAGTCGAAGACGCAGATTCACAAAGCAAAAAAATAATTTCCGAAGCCCAGATTTCCGCAGAAAATATTAAGAAAGAAAAGATTCTCGAAGCAAAAGAAAAATTCGTTCAGCTTAAATCGGAATTTGACAAAGAGGTTTTGGAAAGAAACCGGAAAATGAACGAATCTGAAACAAGGACAAGGCAAAAAGAACAAAGCTTCAATCAAAAAACGGAAAATCTTGACAGGCAACTTAAAGAAAACGAAGCGATAAAAGATAATTTGAACCGTCAAATTGATGTTGTCAATCAAAAAAGAACTGAGTTAGAAAAACACCAGGAAGAGCATATTCGCCGGTTGGAAAAAATATCCGCATTAAGTGCAGAAGATGCAAAAGCGCAATTAATTGAAAGTCTTAAACAAGAAGCCCACACCCAGGCTTTGAGCATACAGCAGGAAATTATTGATGACGCAAAACAAAAGGCTAATAAAGAAGCGCGCAAAATAATCATCCAAAGCATTCAACGAACTGCAGCCGAACAGGCGATAGAAAATTCTATTACGGTTTTTAATTTAGAAAGCGACGAAATCAAAGGACAGATTATTGGTCGTGAAGGGAGAAATATCCGCGCAATAGAAGCTGCAACGGGCGTTGATCTTATCGTTGATGATACTCCGGAAGCAATCGTTCTTTCATCTTTCGATCCGTTGCGAAGGGAGATCGCCCGGCTTTCTTTACAAAGATTAGTTACCGATGGCAGAATTCACCCGGCGAGAATTGAAGAAGTTGTAGAAAAAACACGCAAACAAATTGAAGATCAGATAGTGGAAATTGGCGAACGCACCGTAATTGAATTGGGGATTCATGGATTGCATAAAAACCTGGTTCGTATTGTAGGTAAAATGCGTTTCCGTTCTTCTTACGGGCAAAATTTATTAATGCACAGCCGTGAAGTTGCAAACTTGTGCGGCATTATGGCAACTGAGTTAGGGTTAAATGCAAAACTCGCTAAACGTGCGGGATTGTTACATGATATTGGTAAAGTGCCCGATGAAGAAACTGAATTAAGCCACGCGCTTTTAGGAATGAAGCTGGCTGAAAAATATGGAGAAAATCCGGCGGTTGTAAATGCAATCGGTGCACATCATGATGAAGTGGAAATGCAATATGTTATTTCTCCGATTGTACAAGCTTGCGATGCGATCAGCGGCGCCCGTCCGGGTGCAAGAAGAGAAATAATGCAGCAATATCTGCAAAGAATCAAGGACCTGGAAAACCTCGCCATGACATATCCCGGAGTTGAAAAAGCTTATGCAATTCAAGCGGGAAGGGAGTTGCGGGTAATTGCTGAGGCCGACAAAATGAGTGATGTTGATAGCGCAAAATTGAGTTTTGAAATTGCGCAAAAAATTCAAACGGAAATGACTTATCCCGGGCAAATAAAAGTAACTGTTATCCGGGAAAAAAGAACTGTAACCGTTGCCCGATAAATTAAAGTGGATTTAATTTTAAATTTCTGGCTAAACTGTTACCTTTGCAATCCTAAAAAATTTGTTATGAACTCTGCGGTGGCTTTTGTACACGAACAATTAACCGGCAAAAAAGATTATCCGAAATTTAAAGCTGGTGATAACATTACTGTGAATTATAAGATCGTTGAAGGCAATAAAGAAAGAATTCAGGGTTTTAAAGGTGATGTGATTAAACGCCAGGGAAACGGCTTTACGGCAACTTTCACTGTTCGCAAAATTTCTGATGGTGTTGGTGTTGAAAGAACTTTTCCTTTGCTTTCACCAAATATTGATTCAATCGAATTAAATAAATCAGGTCGTGTTCGCAGAGCAAAATTGTATTTTCAACGAGATAGAAGCGGCAAGACTGCGCGCATCAAAGAAAAAAGATTTTAGCTCTGTAATGTTTTATCTTTTTAGCAGTTTTTATAACTGTTAAATGTATTTGGGTTATTGATTTTCTTTTCTACCTTTACGTTACACATTTAAATTACAGGTTATGGGAGATTTATTCAGCGGTCCGCACATTATACTTATCGCATTAGTAGTCCTTCTTTTATTTGGTGGTAAAAAAATTCCGGAACTGATGCGTGGTTTAGGACGAGGCATCCGTGAATTCAAAGATGCCAAGGATAATGTAAAAAGAGAAATTGAAGACCACATGCAGGATAATAATTCAACAAACACCAATTCCGGCACTTCATCAAACAAACAAGTTTCTTCCGGAGGTTCGATTAACAACTAATTTTTTCTTTTATAGAATAATGAAACCCCGCAAGTAATTTCTGCGGGGTTTTCTTTTTATTTGCAATATTTTTATACTCTACTCATTTGAGTTTTCATGAAATTATTTAATAGAAGCGGAAAAGGCGGCAACAGGGCAGAGATGTCTTTCATCGAACATTTAGATGAATTAAGAGGACATCTTTTTAAATCTGCAATTGCAGTTGTACTTGGTGCAATTGTAATGGCTGTATATAATAAATTCATCGTAAAAAAAATATTGATGGGTCCTACACACGGCGATTTCCCGACGTATGGAATTCTTTGTAAAGTCAGTCAGAAGTTAGGGCTGGGCAGCAAACTTTGCATGGAGCAGATAAATGTAAAAATGCAAAGCACTGCGGTTGCCGGTCAGTTTGATGTTTATTTCAACATACTTTTAATTGGTGGTTTTATTCTCGCATTTCCATACGTGTTTTGGCAATTCTGGAAGTTTACAAAACCTGCGCTAACATCAAAAGAATTAAAAAATACACGCGGCGTTATTTTTTGGGTTTCATTACTTTTTTTTACAGGCGTTTTTTTCGGGTACTTCGTCATCGCTCCATACACCATTAATTTCTTTTCAAGATTTTCTATTGATGATAATATTCAAAACATCTGGACAATAGCAAGCTATTTCAATACAATTGTTCCTCTTATATTGGGCGCAGGACTTGCGTTTCAGCTTCCATTGGTAATGTATTTTTTAGCGAAGGTGGGTGTCGTAAGTGCAGCCTATTTACGTCGCGTGCGCAAATATGCCATTCTTATTATGCTGATTGTTGCCGGTATAATCACGCCTCCAGATATGCTCAGTCAGATTGTTTGTACAATTCCTTTAATGCTTTTGTATGAAATAAGCGTTTGGCTTTGCGCCAGGGTTGAAAAAAAGAAAAAAGCAGAAGAAGCTGAATGGAATTAGAGTGAAGAATCAATAATTAAAATTTCAAACTTTGTTTTCCTTCAATTCTATAAAGGATTACCAGGATTTTTTAGCCGGCAATGCAAACGGATGCGTCGTTGCAGTAAATTATTATTTATCAGAAATTGAAAAGAATAAAGACCTCAACGCATTCCTCGAAGTATTTGTAGATGAAGCGTTGCAAAAAGCAAAGTTGTTAGATGAGAAAAGAAAATCCGGCCAATCTTTAGGAAAACTTCATGGAGTTGTAATCGCGCTAAAAGATATTATTTCCTACAAAGACCATAAACTTTCCGCCGCTTCGAAAATTCTGGAAAATTTTACGGCAATTTATAATGCAACCGTTGTACAAAGATTATTGGATGAAGATGCGATAATCATCGGAAGAAATAATTGTGATGAATTTGCAATGGGTTCAACCAACGAAAACTCA
>DATHPY010000516.1:0-3542 GCA_035483315.1 Puia sp.
CCGGAAACAAAAAATAAAAAACTAAATCTCAATCATTCACAAATCACAATAATCAATAAATCCCAGTTCAGACAATGTTAAAAAATTATTTCACTACCGCCTGGCGCAATCTCAGAAAAAATAAAATTTTTTCGTTTATTAATATTTTCGGTCTTGCTATTGGCATGGCTGCTTGTTTGCTGATCTTACAATATGTAAGTTTTCAGTTGAGCTACGATCAGTTCAATAAAAATGCGGGTGATATTTACCGCGTGTACAACGACCGTTATCAAAATGGAAAATTAATTCAGCATGGAACCATTACTTATTCTGCAATTGGTAAAGCCATGCAGGATGATTACCCGGAAGTAATTAATCACACGCGCGTAGAACCGTGGGGAAAAGTGATCATCAGCCAGAGTAATTTTAAAAAAATTGGTGAGCAGGAAGTACTGGCGGTTGATAATTCTTTTCTTTCCATGTTCTCTTATCCGATGATCGCCGGCGATCCAAAAACCGCATTGAAAGAACCTTACTCAGCAGTGCTCACTGCGTCTTCTGCAAAAAAAATATTTGGTACAAAAGATAATGACCTTGCATCATTAATTGGTTCTACAATTATTACCGGCAAGGATTCGATGCCATATAAAATAACAGCGATCTTCAAAGATGTTCCGGAAAATTCTCACCTGCAATTTGATATTCTTACTTCGTATGTTACGATGCTCACCGGAAAAAATCCATGGAAAGAAGCTGATTATGATTTTAAAGATTCTGATTTCTGGCACTACGTTCAATTAAAACACGGAACAAATTATAAAGCGCTCGAAGCCAAATTTCCGGCATTCAGTGAAAGACATTTCCAGGGGAATAAAATTTCTGGAAGCGTTGAAAAATTTTATCTGCAGCCACTTTCAAAAGCGCATCTATATTCGGATTTTGAATATGAAATTGCCAATACAGACAGCGCCACTGTTGCATGGGGAATGCTGATCATCGCGTTATTCATCATTGTTATTGCGTGGGTTAATTACATCAATCTTTCAACTGCTAAATCTGTTGAGCGTGCAAAAGAAGTTGGCGTGAGAAAAGTTTCCGGCGCAACGCGTCAGCAATTGATAAAACAATTTCTTACCGAATCATTATTGATAAATCTTTCTTCGCTGATTATTGCGTTGGCATTGGTATATCTTGTTCAGCGACCATTCAACGCACTTATCCAACATCAGCTTTCATTATCAGACCTCTTTCAAAAAAGTGAAATAAATTATATCATCACCGGAAGTTTTATCGCACTTATTCTCGGCGGAATTTTTGTTTCAGCTTTTTATCCCGCGTTTGTATTATCGTCTTTTCAACCAGTGATTGTTTTAAAAGGAAGATTCAACGCATCAAAAAAAGGAATTGTTTTGCGCAAAGCATTGGTAGTCGGCCAGTTTGCGATCACGGTTGCGCTCATCATCGGATCGTTTGTTGTGTACAAACAGATCAGGTATGTGAATGAACAAAGTCTCGGCGCAAATATATCGCAGATGCTTGTTGTAAGAGCGCCGAATCTCACAGATTGGGATTCAACATTTATTAATAAGGAAAATAGTTTTTCCGCGGAGTTGAAACAAATACCCAATGTAAAAGCCACAGCTTCATCATGGAATGTATTGGGTGAAGAAACGGGAAGAAATTTTAATATCCGCAGAGGCGACCAGGATGCGACAACGCATTTTACGATGCGGCAGAATGCGACGAGTTTTGGTTTTTTTAATGCGTACCAAATAAAATTTTTAGCCGGAAGAGATTTTGATAATTCAGATTACAATCCTGATTTCAGCAAACTGCATAATATCATTTTAAATGAAAAGGCGACAAAAATATTAGGGTTTACTTCTGCGCAGGATGCGATCGGAAAAACAATTTACCGCGGAGATCATAAATGGGATGTGATCGGTGTTACTGCAGATTATCATCAAAAATCTTTGCGTTATGGAATTGACGGAATGTTGTTTTTGCCAGCATATAGTAATGGCAGCAGAATTTCTGTAAGAGTGGATACAAAAGATATTGCTGCAACTGTTGCTGCTATCAGAAAAGTTTACGACAAATTTTTCCCCGGTAACTTATTTGATTATTATTTTCTTGATGAAAAATTTAACGAGCAATATAAAAATGATGAACTGTTCGGAAAAGTTTTTGGCATATTTGCAAGCTTCGCCATTTTTATTGCGTGTCTTGGTCTGCTCGGACTTTCTTTATTCGCAACAACACAACGCACAAAAGAGATCGGCGTTCGCAAAGTTCTCGGAGCATCAGTAAGCAATATTGTTTTTCTTTTATCAAAAGATTTTATCAAGCTCATCTTCATTTCATTTGTTATTGCTTCACCGCTCGCATGGTTTGTAATGAATAACTGGTTGCAAAATTTTGCGTACAGAATAAATATCAGTTGGTGGATATTTGCATTAGCCGGAATACTCGCGGTAATGGTGGCATTTGTCACCATCAGTTTCCAGGCAATAAAAGCAGCGGTGGCAAATCCGGTGAAGAGTTTGAGAACGGAATAATTAGCAAATAACTCAATAACTCAATAACTCTATGGCTCAATTGCGTTATTGAGTTATTGTCAAATTGACCAATTAAATATCTTCTTATGTATAAAAACTATTTCAAAACAGCTTTTAGAAATATCAGCAGGCATAAAAGTTTTTCAATTATAAGTATTGCCGGACTTACATTAGGACTTACCGCATGCATTCTTATTGGATTTTTTGTTTGGGATGAAAACCAATATGATAAATTTATTCCCGGCGGCGAACAGGTTTATCGCGTTTATACTGATTATAAAAGTAGTGATGGTGAAAATTTAATGTCGGTAACCCCGCCAATGTTTGCAACTACTTTAAACAATGATTTTCCTGAGGTAGAACAGGCAACGCGCGTAATGATGTTACCTGAACTAAAAACACTTTTTGAAACGCGTAAGAATAAGTTTTATGAGCAAAGCGGATATTTTGTTGATTCAACTTATTTCAAAGTTTTTCCACTTTTATTTAAATATGGTTCTCCGCTGAAAGCATTGGACGACGCCGGCTCGATTGTAATTTCCGAGTATATGTCGAAAAGACTTTTCGGAAATGAAGATCCAGTGGGCAAACAAATATTAATGGATAAGCAAGCGGTGCTTGTCAAAGGAGTTTTTATAAAGAACCCAAAATTTCATTTGCAGTTTAATTACCTGCGTGCATTATCAAGCGCGATTGTTACACCGGAACGCATGCAAAGCTGGGGATGGAATCAATTCTTCACTTATGTAAAAGTGAAAAAAGGAACAAACGTTCAGGCGTTGCAAACAAAATTTCAATATGAGACAAAACAAAAGTCGGAAAGCCTGAAAAAACAATTCAGCATTAGTTATACGCCTTTGTTTCAGAAGTTGAAAGATATTCATTTGCGTTCTGCAAATTTTAAATTCGATGCAGCGCAAAGAGGAAATATCACTTATGTAAATGCGTTGATCATTATTGCCATTTTCATTTTGCTTATTGCCTGTTTCAATTTTATCAATCTTG
>DATHPY010000517.1:0-3837 GCA_035483315.1 Puia sp.
CTGACTCATTTTGGAAATTTTGAGAAATTAAACGACGAGATCAATCGTCAAAAAAGAATTGCTGAAGATCTGATCATTCATGCTAACAGAAAACAAATAATCAACAAAGGAGCATTTGTAAAACAAACATTTTCTCCCTCATTAAATACGGAAACGATTATTGTAAAGGCAGAAGAAACCGTTGAGCTTGAAGTAAAAGAAAAGAAACTGATCAAAAGGATGTTGATACAGAAAAGTTGGAGGAAATACGTCAAATGATAAAATCATTTGAAGAAGAATTAGCGACTATGAAAATTACCGCACTTCCCACAGATTTATCTCCTGTAACACAAACAATTGAAAACGGTATTGAAGAAATAAAAAAAATACTTTCAGCACAACCCAAAAGCATAATTCGCGAATTTCATTTTCACTTATTTCCAAAAATAAATATCAAAGAATATTATCAGACTTACAGCAAATTGATATTATTCATTATAATTTTCGCGCTTGCATTGGCATTAATCAATTTTGGCGATAAATGGATCGAAGCTTACAATCAACGACAAGAAGAATTACAGCAATTTCAACTAAATGAAAAAAATAAATTAAGCATTACAGATGACGATCAAGGATTCATGAACCAAAAGCCAAAAAAGAAAAGTGAATTTCATGCAAGTAATACAATCAAAAGAGTAAGGACTGATTCTACAAGACATTATCTACAAAAGCACAATATAAACTTCACAGAGACGTCGCAGAATTGACACAGCAATGACTTATATGTAATTGTCAACACTCAAACGAGCGACTTATTAATTAAAATAAGTTTCTTACAACAACCCTTTTGTTACTTCCTTTCTTCATGCGCTTTTATGGCATTTTTTATTGCTTGTTGATGACTGTCTTCAATGGATGGTATAAATAATGAATCCGAATAACTAAACAGTACCGGAGATTGCAGACCTAAAAGACCGCTGTAGGTACTATCGGAAAAATCCTTTGATATTCCAGCCGGTAATCAAGATCACCGATTAAACACATAATGACTACCATAAAAAATTAATTGAGAAGATTATGGTATTGAGAAAATGAATAAGAAATCTTCTGAGGACTAACGGAGATATATAGGTAAAAATCGCCTGAATTTTATTTTTCCTTATTTATCATTTTTACATTTCAACCGTCTTCCGAAACCGGGTTATCAAATAAAAGGATAAAACGGGTACCGATTCCTTCTTTGGATTCTACGTTGACATGGAAATGGTTTGCACGCAGAATGTCAAGAGATGAGGATAATCCCAATCCCATCCCTTCTGGTTTAGAAGTGAAATAGGGTGTAAATATCTTCTTCATATTTTCCTTGCTGATTCCCGAGCCGTTGTCTTCAATTTCAACGATGCATTTACCATTTATTAATTTAGTTACCAGTTTTAATTGACCCTTTTCCAAAGGCATAGCTTCAATGGCGTTAATGATGATATTGGTCAACGCAATTTTTATTTTTTCTTTGTTCAATAGTATTTTACAATCAAGGGTAGAATAGTATTTTAATACTTTTATGTTTTTCATTGTAAGGCGATCACCGATTATTACGAGCACTTCGTCCATCACTTGATTAATGGAATATTTTTTTAACCTGATCTCGTCTAATTGATACGAATTCAGCAGATCGGTCAGCAAATTATTAATCCGTAAAGAATTTCTCACAATAATATCCAGACATGTTTTCTTTTCATGTTCATCATTTGTGAGTTTCAGCATGTCTACTGCCAGGTTAATAGTGGATAAAGGATTTCTTATTTCGTGAGCAAGTGTGTAGGTAAATTCAAGAGGCTCCGAACGATTGTTTACTTCCGGACTGTTGTCATTAAAATGGTTTTCAGTCGCTGTCTTATTGAGCAGTCGTGTGCCGTCGCCATTTATTTGGGGATTCATGTTTTAGATTTAGGCTGCAAGAAAATTAAAATAGGGATTTGAGTAAAGGTTGATTTATTTGTCGGAAAAAATGTTATACGTTTATTTGATTTTGTTATATAATTCACAGGTTTCGTTTTTTTGCAGAGTATTCATAATTAAATAGGGCGCAATTATTTTGTAGAAAACCGCTCCATTTCGGTAAATTTTTCTACATTATTTGCCTAACGGAGATTTATTTCTCTATAAAAAAACTGGGCTTTTTTTTGATGAGATTGGATGAACTATAAAATGTCAAGTCATGACCAATGCAAAAGAATGCCAACAAATACTGATCGTCGAAGATGAAGGAGATATGTGCCTGGTTCTCGAAATGATCTTACATAAAAAGAATGTTGCGATAGATCATGTAAAAAAAATAGGCGCGGCAGAGGCCTATTTAAAAAATGCAGCGCCGGATCTTATCATCCTGGATAATTGTCTTCCGGATGGACTGGGCGTGAATTTTATCCCTTTTATCAAGCGATTTTACCCGGAAGTTAAGATCATCATGATCTCGGGTAAAGAAGGCCCGATAAGGAACGTCGCTTTAGAATATGGTGCCAATCTTTTTTTATCAAAACCCTTTTCCCGGCTAGAGCTTCTTCGCTCCGTCGTAAGCCTGCTGAATGCTCAATGCGATTTTATGGAAGATGTTTCTGCGCAATAAATTACCCCATCTTTTTATTTTTATTCCTACAACATGTGAATTATGCAATTAATTCCTAAAAAAGTGTAAGTGTCTATCCCGCCTGCATACATATATCTATCATGACCAATTTTATTGGTTGCCCCGGAAATTTCAACCACTGCAATTAATTGAACAAAAAATCACACTATGACAATATCAATTGATTCATTCAACATCATCGAACAACTAAAGCGTGGAGATATTATATTCCGAGTTGATAACAATGAGGAAAAATTTAAAATAGACGAAATTAATGAGTGGCAAATAGTAGCCGTTGGTAAAAAAAATATCTTCATTTAAAAATGTTTCCTATTTCCTCACTGATAGAAGAGAATTGGTTTATAGAAAAAAGGAATTTCCTTGTAACTGTTTAATGTTCTTAATGTTCATTTTCACAAAGCTTTCTTATTTTTAAGAGAGCTTATTTATTTTTAAATCTTTTATAACTTACTCCTGATAATTATACCTGGCTTATAAAACTCAAACCGATAAATGGAGCAACCTTCGATAGAAAATTTCTGGAGTCTCAAAAAAGAGGATGTTTTACGATCTCTTTCATGCACTGAAAAAGGTTTATCCGGTGAAGCAGCGGACGACAGACTCAAACAATATGGACTCAATACTTTCAAGGCTCGTTCAAAATCATCGTCCATTGTTCTTTTTTTATCACAGTTCAAAAGTCCGATCACTTTGTTATTGATCGCTGCGGCATTACTATCAATGGGACTTGGGGATTTTACTGATGCCGTTATCATCCTGATCATTATTTTGGTCAGCAGCATTCTTGGTTTTTGGCAAGAAAGAGGTGCAGCAAATGCTGTGGATGAATTATTAAAAATGGTTCAGATCCGTTGTCGTCTTCTCAGAAATGAAAAAGAAATTGAATTACCCGTTGACAATGCGGTTCCGGGTGATGTGGTAATTTTATCTGCAGGTGATGTAATTCCCGGTGACAGTTTAATATTGGATTCTCACGAATTATTTACCGATGAAGCTGCTTTCACAGGAGAAACATTTCCGGTAGAAAAAAACCCGGGAGTCGTTCCTGCAGATGCGCCATTAGCAAAAAGGAGCAATTCATTATTCATGGGCTCTCATGTCATCAGCGGGAAAGCAAGTGCATTAATTATTAAAACAGGAAAGCAAACAGAGTTTGGAAAAATATCCGATCGCCTGCGCACTAAATCGCCCGAAACAGATTTTGAAAAAGG
>DATHPY010000518.1:0-4674 GCA_035483315.1 Puia sp.
AAGAACATCGAAAAGCAATTGAAGAATATGGCTTGTGCAAGTATCATCGAAAAAGTTTTAACATCGTTCCTTCACAGATGAAAATATTTGAAGAATAGTTAATTACCGTTGCCACAGATTGTACAGAAACACAGAAAAAAAATCATCAATTTTAATAATGATCGAATTTCCTGAAAATATTATTTTGGAGAACGAAAGAGTTTTACTTCGTCCATTAGAAAAAACAGACATTCAGTTTTTAGTTCCATTTGCAATTAATGAACCGGAAACCTGGCAATTTTCTCCAAATCCAATCGGTGGAGAAGAGGGAATGAAAAAATATATTGACACAACCATTGATCAGCGTTTGGAAAAAAAAGAATATCCATTTATTGTTTTTGATAAATCGGCAAAACAGTACGCAGGTAGTTCGAGATTTTATGATATTCAATTACAAAATCTCACAACACAATTGGGTTATACCTGGTATGGAAAAGATTTTCGTCGAACCGGATTAAACAGAAATTGTAAATTATTGATGCTTGAATATGCATTTGAAAAATGGGGAATGGAGCGCGTCGAATTCAGAGCGCATGTAAAAAATGAGCGCTCAATTAATGCAATGAAAGAAATCGGATGCACTGTTGAAGGAATTTTGCGCAGTGTTTCATCATCTGCAAATGGTGGAAGAAGAGACTCTATTGTTCTTTCTATTTTAAAAGAAGAATGGTTTAATGGTATAAAAGTGAAACTACGCGATTTAATTCGTTGAAAATTAAAATAAATGCAGTAAAAGAAAAACAAAAATTTACCAAAGGCACGCTGGCAAAGGGTTTCATTTAATTATTCCTCAATAACAAACATAGAAAGAAATATATTTTTAAAAAACTTATTAAAAAATATTGCATTTTACCAAAACAGTCTTTATTTTTACCCTGCTTATATCTCAAAACCACATCTGGATAAAACAGTTAAGTCCAAGTTCCTTTCTCCAATTTCCACGAAAAGTAAATGCAATGTTCTGCTATGTCAGAAACTAATTGTTCTATCCGTATTTCCCTTTAAAATTTGTTATACTTGTACTTACAGTTATTGTTTTTAAACCACTGAGGTTACTATAAAGTGGCTAAACAAAAAGCAGTTTTTTGTATTGGTTATTATGAAATGGTAGCTGTTTAAAAATTATTAAACCGCTTTGGCGAACCGGAAACCTGTTTCACTTCTACCATCTTCTGATAACATTTGTGTGTGCAAGTACAATTAAAAATTATTTGAAAAGATTGGCTTAATTAAGAATAGGCAATGTCAAAAATATTCAACTTTTTCTTTTTGTGGTTTCAGAGGTAAGCACAGGCCGGCGATTTCTATCGCTGGCTATTTTTTTTAACTGACTATACTAACAGATTATTTCCTTGTAAAAGCCAAATTAAAAACCCCGCGATGCGGGGCTTTATTTTTTAAGGTATTTGAAACAAGTTAAGAAATCGTCCATGTTTCATTTCCGCGAAGTAATTTATTTAAATCTCCTTTGCCTTTGCTGGCAATAACTTCTTCAATTTGCAGGTTGAGCGTGTCTTCATAACAAGCTCTTTCAGTTTCGTAAAATATTCCGAACGGTCTTGGTAAATGATTTTCCAATTGCGGATCATCAAACATTCTTACTAATATCTGCGCTTTGTAAAAATCTTTTTCATCATGGATCCACAGATCGTCTCTACTCGCTCCATTTTCTATATCGACAACAATGGGTTTAAATCCATCAAGCTTAATGCCTTTATTTTGCTGCGCTCCAAATACAAGCGGTTTGCCTTGTTCGAGAAATAATGTTTCTGCTGGTTTTGAAGATTTTTCAGTAAAAATTTCAAAAGCTCTATCATTAAAAATATTACAGTTCTGATAAATTTCTAAAAAAGAACAACCTTTATGTTGATTACAACGAATCAATATTTGCTGCAAATGTTTCGAATCACGATCCATTGAACGCGCAATAAAAGTTGCATCTGCGCCCATCGCCAATGCCAGTGGATTGAAAGGATGATCAATGCTTCCGTACGGTGTTGATTTGGTTATTTTATTTTCTTCAGAAGTTGGCGAATACTGTCCTTTGGTCAAACCATATATCTGGTTATTGAACAACATTATATTCACATCAAAATTTCTGCGCAATAAATGGATCATGTGATTGCCGCCAATGCTCAAACCATCGCCATCGCCGGTAACGATCCAAACACTCAGTTCAGGTCGGGTTGCCTTTAATCCTGATGCAATTGCAGTTGCTCTGCCATGGATAGAGTGCATTCCATAAGTGTTCATGTAATACGGAAACCTGCTGCTGCAACCAATCCCGGAAATAATTACAATATTCTCGCGCGGAATTCCAAGTCCCGGCATTATTTTTTGCACCTGCGCCAGTATTGAATAATCGCCGCAACCGGGGCACCATCGTACTTCCTGGTCGGTGGCAAAATCTTTTGCGGTTAAAGGCGGCGCAACTGTATCCACATCGCTCATCGTTTGAATAAATTTATATTACAAAGTTCTTTATTAATTTTCAATAATCCTTGCATTAATTCTGCTCAAGCGCTTCCCAATATTCTGCTGCTCTTCTTGTATGAGGGATAACGATTGTTCCGCCAACAATATTGGCAACTGCAAAAATTTCGTACATCTGCGCGGTTGTTATTTCCAATTCGTGACATTTTCCCAAATGATATTTTATGCAATCATCACATCTTAAAACCATTGACGCGACGAGTCCGAGCATTTCTTTTGTTTTTGTATCCAGCGATCCTTCTTCATAAGTGTTCGTATCTAAATTCCAAAGACGTTTCATTACCAAATTGTTTTTGGAAAGAATGACATCATTCATTTTAGTACGATAGTCGTTAAATTCGATTACAAGATTGTTCATACATTTTAAAAATTAAGTTTAGTAAAATTAACGAGGTTCTATTATTGTTTACCTATCATTTCCACGCATTCAGTAATTTTAACATCGGGTTTATAAGAAATGTTTTTAAAATTGAATGATTTATGAGAAACAAAAAATTGATCTGTCCAATAATGATGATTGCTATTTTATTAATAGGCCATTTAAGTTATGCACAGAAAGAAAATAATAACAACAAAAAATTAGTGGAACTTTGGTTTAAACATATTGCCGATTACGATACGGTTGCGCTTGCAAACATGTATTCCGACACTGCTTTTATTGAATCGCCAAACTGGGAAGGAACCAAAAGAGGACCATCTGCAATTCGTGAAATTTACAGTCGCTATTTTACTACCTCTCCTGATCTTCTACATAAACTAATTAACGTTTTTACAAATGATAATACCGTCGTCATTGAATATACTTTTTCAGGAACGATGGTAGATCCTGAGAAAGGTTCGCCAGCGTATATGCGCGGGAAAAAATACACGTTAAAAGCTTGTTCAAGAATGAATATTCAAAATGGAAAGATCACCGGGCAGTCTTATTATTTTGACCAGGTAGCATTTTTAAGACAGGTTGGATTTTTTGATCAGAAATAAAATTATTCTTCATAAAAAAAATTACCAGTGAAATTATCAAATTTGGCTGAAACATTAATAGGTTCGGAAATTGTAAGGCTCGGCGGAGAAATCAGGGAGAAAATTGGCACAGGAGAAAAGATTTACAATTTTACGGTCGGCGATTTCGACCCTAAAATATTTCCTATTCCAAAACAATTAGAAAACGAAATAGTAGAAGCATATCGTCAGCATTTCACCAATTATCCATCTGCAGAAGGCAATGCAGATTTGCGCGAAGCCATTTCTTTATTTATGAAAGAAAGAGAAGAACTGGATTATCATCCCAGTGAAATTTTGGTTTCGTGCGGTGGTCGTCCGCTTATATACGCGTTGTTTAGAAGCATCGTTGACAAAGGAGATAAAGTTATTTACGCAGTTCCATCATGGAATAATAATCACTACACACATTTAACAAGCGGCGAACATGTTGTTATTGAAACAACTCCGGAAAATAATTTTATGCCTTCGGCAGAAGATATAAAACCGCATATAAAAGGAGCAACGCTCATTTGCATTTGTTCTCCTCAAAATCCAACAGGAACTACAATAAGCAAAAAAGATCTTGCATCAATTTGCGATATGGTTGTCGAAGAAAATGGATCACGGGCTGACAATGCAAAAAAACTATTCATGATGTGCGATCAAATGTACTGGCATCTTACTTATGGAAATATCAAACACTATAACCCAGTTTCGTTAAATGAAAAAATGCGCGAGTACACTGTTTATATTGATGCAATAAGCAAAGTATTTGCAGCTACGGGAGTGCGTGTGGGATGGGCATTTGGGCCAACTGAGATCATCAATAAAATGAAATCAATTCTCGGTCACATTGGTGCATGGGCGCCAATGGCAGAGCAAAAAGCAACGGCAAAATTTTTATTACAAAAAGATGCAATTGATGAATATTTATTTCATTTTAAAAAAGCAATTAATGAAAGACTGCATAAAATTTATGATGGTTTTATGTTATTAAAAAAAGAAGGGTTTTCAGTTGATGCCATTGCGCCGCAAGCAACTATTTATTTAACGATAAAAATTGATCTGACCGGAAAGACTAACGTGAATGGAGAAAAGCTTTCAACACAACCTGATGTTACAAAATATATTCTTGATGAAGCGAAATTAGCTGTTGTACCT
>DATHPY010000519.1:0-2072 GCA_035483315.1 Puia sp.
TGTTGCCACGCAAATGATGGAAAGCATGATTGACAGAGTAAAGCCAAACCGCAGTGAAATTACCGACGTTGCCAACGCAGTTCTTGAAGGTGCAGATGCAGTGATGCTTAGCGGGGAAACCGCGGCCGGCCAGCATCCTACGCTGGTTGTGGAAACCATGCGCAAAATAATTATGGAAGTTGAAAAAAATGATTATCCATATAATCTTGAAGATTCGCTCGTGCCGCAACCGCATTCACCTTCTTTTTTAAGCGATGCAATTTGTTATAACGCCTGCAAGCTTGCAAAAGATTCCAACGCTGATGCATTGATCGGAATGACGCAGAGCGGCTACACTGCATTTACGTTGTCAACTTATCGTCCAAAATCTCCGTTATATATTTTCTCCAAAGAAAAAAGTCTTATCAATCAACTCAGTTTGAGCTGGGGCGTTCGCGCATTTCATTACGCCGAAGAAGCAAGTGTTGATGATATCATCAGCGACCAGATTGCAATTTTAAAAGAACGCGGATTTATTAAGACCGGCGATGTTGTTGTGAATACCGGAAGTCTTCCGGTGCAATTACATTTGCCAACAAACATGCTGAAGATAACGAAAGTGGAGTAAATCGAATATACGATTTACGTTGTTAGATGTACGATTTTTTGAAATTCGGCTATGCGTTACTGTTAGCATTCACTTCACGATTCTTATTTTTACTTTTTTGTTTCCTGCATTTGTTCTTTGTTAAGCATTGTTGCGTCGCACTCTTGTACAGTTGGATTTGTATTGAGCTTCAGTCCGCAAGTGCATCCTTCAAAACTTTTTTGAAATTATTTTTATTAGTCATAGAATTTAATTTGGAAGATACGCGTCATTGCGAGGAGCGAAGCGTTGATTTGTGCTTAGCCGCGACGTGGCAATCTGCTTTATAAATAATTAAGACATTCTTTTTTTAAGATCAGGTCGCCACAGCCCATGCTGACGCACAATTCCACGCAATGGGCTTCGCAATGACGTTGATTATTATTTATTGCTCGTGTTGATGTTTTTCAATTGAGCAATTTTCACATTCTCCCCAGTTGTCTTTTATAAAGTTGCACCGCGTTTTCATATCCAAGATATAAAGCATCACTAATTAGCGCGTGACCAATGGAAACTTCGTCAAGCGCAGGAATATTTTCTGAAAAATATTTCAGGTTTTGAAGATCAAGATCATGACCGGCATTAATTCCCATGCCCAATTCGTGCGCACGTCTCGCAGCAGCAATATATGGAGCAATTGCTTTTTCTTTATCGGAAGAATAATTTTTTGCGTAAGCTTCAGTGTATAATTCAACTCTATCGGTTCCGGTTTCAGCAGCGCCATTTATCATTTCAATAACCGGATCAACAAAAATAGAAACACGGATTCCTGCTTTTTTAAAAACATTAATTATATCAACGAGATATTTTTTATTCTTTATCGTATCCCAGCCATGATTGGAAGTAATTTGATTCAGTACATCGGGAACTAACGTAACCTGGGTTGGTTTAACAGCCAAAACAAGATCAACAAATTTTTGTTCCTCGGAATTTCCTTCGATGTTGAATTCGGTGGTAATTATTTTTTTTATATCATAAACATCCTGGTAGCGAATATGTCTTTCATCTGGTCGGGGATGAACTGTTACACCATCGGCGTCGAATATTTGCGCATCAACAGCAGCTTTTACAACATCAGGATTATTTCCACCGCGACTGTTTCGCAACGTCGCAAATTTGTTGATGTTAACGGAAAGTTTTGTCATGCGCAAAATTAAATCTTTTGCCACAGATTGCACAGAAACACAGAAAGTGAATGTGTTTTCTCTGTGTTTCCGCATAATCTGTGGCAAGCTTTTCTACTTACAAATATTCGCGCTGAATAAATAAACTTGTGAGGTAGTTCTTGCAGTGATCATGTAATAACCTTTGACAAGGATTTCATTTCTTCCAAAGCGACTTTATTTAATCCTTCAACTAAATTTAATCCGAACACGTTTACAATTTTCCCAGACTCATTTGTTAATGTAATAATGCAATCATCTTTGTCGCTGGTTGCAATTTGTAA
>DATHPY010000520.1:0-2113 GCA_035483315.1 Puia sp.
GCAAAGACGCAAAGTTAAAAGACGCGAAGAATACCTTTTCCGCCTTTGCTTCTTGCACGTCTTTGCATGAAATGAGTCGGGTCAATCGATAAACCTCTTCGTTATCGGTTCATACGAATCAATTCTTCGATCGCGCAAAAACGGCCAATGAGTGCGATAGCTATCCGTTTTTGCCGTATCAATTTCGTGCACAATAATTTCTTCTTTATCATGCGAAGACTGCTGTAAAATTCTTCCAAATGGATTTGAAATAAAAGAACCGCCCCAAAATTTCATGGCGCCGTTTTGTTCAAACCCAACACGGTTCACACTCACCACATGCACGCCATTGGCAACCGCATGACTTCTTTGAATAGTTTGCCACGCATTAAATTGTTCGCTGTTTGTTTCTTCATTTTGAGATGTCGCCCAACCAATTGCTGTTGGATAAAATAAAATTTCTGCGCCCATAAGTGCCGTGATCCTCGAAGCTTCAGGATACCATTGATCCCAACAGATCAACACGCCGATATTTGCAAATTTTGTTTTGAAAATTTTATAACCAAGATCGCCGGGAGTGAAATAAAATTTTTCGTAATAAGCCGGGTCATCGGGAATGTGCATTTTACGATATTTCCCGAGATATGTTCCATCAGCATCCAAAACAGCAACGGTATTATGATAAATTCCCTGAGTTCTTTTTTCAAATAAAGAAGCGATGATAACAACATTTAATTCTGCAGCAAGTATACTTAATGCTTCAGTTGATGGACCGGGAATTGGTTCAGCCAATTTAAAATTCTCATAATCTTCCACATCGCAGAAATATAACGACTCAAATAATTCCTGCAAACAAATTATTTGCGCGCCATCTGCAGCAGCCTTTTTTATTTTTTCTATTGTCTGCTGAAGATTTTCCGATTTATCTTTTACACAACCAGATTGTATCAAACCTATTTTTACAACACTCATGTTTTTATTATTGAGATGCAAAAATAATCTAATCAGAATTGTTTCAAATAACTGATTTTGGTAATTACGTGATCTTCGGTTTGTTTTAATTCCAGCAGCGGATTTGTGGATCCGTGATTGTAGATAATATATATGTACGATAAAGGCTGATACTCCCACGAAAAACGGAGATTGTAATTTTGAGAATTATTGAGTGAATTTTTTTGATAGAAGCCAACCAATTGTACCCGCGGATTCAATGCAAATCTTCCCTGTATAATATACAGATCAACTGTCGAATTCGTTTTTGGAGATCCGACACCAACAAAATGATTGCGGTTAAATTCTCCTGTAAGAGAAATATATGGAATTGGCGCAACTTGTAATTTAATATCCGTGGTGGTAAGGTTGCCATTAAAATAACTGCCCCAGGTGCGCATTACATTTACGTTAATAATTTTTGATGGATCTGTTCCGGTCCAGATGGATTGCTGCGTGTAATAATAATCACCGGGATTTATTGTTACACCCAGTGGTTGAAAAGGAACAAGTAATCGTTGAAAAGTTGGCGTAAATCCATATCCAAAAAAAGCGCCGCTATGAAAATTTAGCCAGATTGGCCAGATGGGAAGATCTCTTTCAATAAATTTTCCGGTTGATGCCTGGTAATAAAATTCAGGAAGTATTCCCGGTTCAAATGAACGCAGAATTTTTTTGAATGGCAATTTATTTCCACGATAATACCAGTTAATGCCTGGTGTAGTTCCGATTACATCAGTGCGCGAAACAAAACCCATTTGCGGATCAAAATCTTTTGTAACGACGGACTGCGTCCACCAAATTTTATAATGAAGTGTTGAATAAAAATATTGCGCAAATCCTGCAAATCCTTTTTTGCCGGTGTTGGTAGTAATGGTTTGTGTGAAAATTGTATTTAAAGAATGCGATTCTCCCAATCTAAAAAAACCATCAACAGTGTTTTCAATATTACTTCCTGCGGAATTATTTTTAACGCTCACCATTTCGCCGATGCGATTTTGTTCACCAAAATTTTCAGATATCCGCTCAACAAAAAAATTAGTTGCAGGAAGATATCCTGAATCACTTTGCCGCATCACAATTGCTCCGTAATTAAGTTTGGAAGAACGATAAACAAATCTTCCGCCACCAACAATTGGGATCG
>DATHPY010000521.1:0-7457 GCA_035483315.1 Puia sp.
TTCGCCTTTTCGGCTTCTGTATCCAACGAGTTCTGTGAATGTGAATTCGATAGTACGATCTAAAAAACTGTTGTTATCTGCCAAAACGCGATACCCTTTATTATAATCGGGCTTGTGATAAATTTTTATTTGATATTGCGAAAATGCAGTTGTGACAAAGAAAAAAGCTGCCAGTAAAAAGATTAATTTTTTCATTGATAGTATTGGTTGTTTGTTTGGCGATAAAATTAATTGATGAGATTCTTATTTTTAGTTAATAAAGAAAAATTTCGGTGAGCGTGGAAATATTCACGACTTATTTTATTAACGGATAATAATTTCTCAACCTTTATCTTTGCAGTCCTAAAAAAATAATGTGCGATGAAAATTATGAAGTTCGGCGGAACGTCAGTTGGCAAACCGGAGCGCATGCACCAGGTAAGTGAATTGATCACAAAAGAACCTGAAGAAAAAATTGTTGTATTAAGCGCGTTGAGCGGAACAACGAATGCGCTTGTTGAAATTGGTAACTCCATTGCAACGGGCGAAAGAGAATTGGCAAAAAAACAAATTGAAAAATTAGAGAAGCACTACCAGTCTTTTATTTCAGAGCTGGTGAAGAAGGGAGAATTTTATTCAAAAGCAAAATCAATACTTGCCGAACATTTTGAATTTTTAAATATCATTTTAAAAATTTCTTTCAGTGAAGCATTGAATAAAGATATTCTTGCGCAGGGGGAGTTGCTTTCTACAAAATTATTCAGTGTTTATCTTGAAGAAAAAGAAATTGATCATGTGCTATTGCCGGCGCTGGAATTTATGAGCATTGATGCACACGATGAACCACAGATCGGCAGTATTAAAGTTAAGCTGACGCAATTGTTGAAACAGCATAAAGGAAAAACAATTTTTATTACGCAGGGATATATTTGCCGCAACGCGCGCGGCGAGGTTGATAATTTAAAAAGAGGTGGAAGTGATTATTCTGCATCGCTAATTGCAGCAGCGATCAATGCTTCTGTTTGTGAAATTTGGACGGATATTGATGGCATGCATAATAACGATCCGCGCGTGGTGAAAAAAACAATGCCAATAGAACAATTAAGTTTTGAAGAAGCCGCGGAGCTTGCCTATTTTGGCGCGAAAATTTTACATCCTGCTTCCATTTGGCCGGCGCAGTTTTATAAAGTGCCTGTAAAATTATTAAACACGATGCAGCCGGAAGCAAAAGGAACGCTCATCACCAGCGAAGCAGGTTCGGTAGGAGTTAAGGCTGTTGCTGCAAAAGATGGAATTATTGATATTAATATCCGCAGCAGCAGAATGTTATTAGCGTATGGTTTTTTAAGAAAAATATTTGAAGTGTTTGAAAAATACAGAACCTCAATTGATATGATTACCACTTCTGAGGTAGCCGTGTCCGTTACTATTGACAGTGAAGTTCACCTGAAAAATATTTTAAAAGAACTTGAACCATTTGGTGCAGTTGAAGTGGAAAAAAATTACACAATTATTTCTGTTGTAGGGAACGAAATCGCGCAAACTGAAGATGTGCTCAGCAAATTATTTACTGCGTTAATTCCCGTTCCTGTCCGTATGGTGAGTTATGGCGGAAGCAAGCATAATATTTCGCTGCTGATTCATTCATCACACAAAACAAAAACATTACAGTTATTAAATAAAGGATTGTTTGGATTGGAGTAGCATCATTTGGAAAGATAGAACGCAGGTTTTATAAGATCTCTTATGATTGACGCAGATATGAGATCAAATCATAACCATCATAAAAAATCTGCGTTCTATCTTTTAGTAAATTAGTGTCAGGTGAAAACACCTGACATGGCACAAGTCTTCCGGATTATTAATAATTTTTCAAATCACATGTTACAGCTTTTCGCTAATTTATTTTTTGTATAATCATACAATAGGGAGAAAAAATACTTATCACTTGAAAAAAATAAGAAAAAAATTTTTTCGAATTGAAAGATGGAACACGGATCTTATAAGATCTCTTATGATTGAAGCTGATGAAGAATCATATTAAATCATAATCATCATAACAGATCTGCGTTCCATCTTTTTTATTAAATTTAGTGTCAGGACCGTAATTTTTACTCATCTTATTTTATGCAAAGGTCAGCCGGCTTATTTTTTCTTTTATTTATTTTTTATTTTTCTTCTTCCGCGCAATCAACAAATTTTTTAAAAGGAAAAGTTATTGATGAAGTAACTAAAATGCCCATCGCCAATTGCAGCGTTTTTATTAATAGCACATCAAAAGGAACTGTCACTAACGATAAGGGCGAATTTATTTTACAGAACCTTCCTGAAGGAAATCATGAACTCATTATATCAAGCATCGGTTATCAAACCTTTGCTTATGATTATAAAAGCGCAGATTTACCTCTTGATGTCCGCGTTTCTTTAAAACAAAAAATGACAGAACTTTCTAAAATTACGGTAGAACCTGAAGTGAAAGATGGATGGAAGGTTTGGGGCAAAACATTTCTTAATAATTTTATTGGTACAACTGAAAATGCGAAGGATTGTTCAATAAAGAATACTGACGCCTTGCACTTTCGTTTTTCACAAAAAACAAATCGTCTTTCAGTTATTGCCGATGAGCCGCTAATTATTGAAAATAAAGCGCTGGGATATTCCATCAAATATCAGCTTGAAGAATTTTATGTTGATTTTCATACTCGAATAAGTTTTTATTTGGGTTATCCATTTTTTTCTGAGATGATCACTGGCCGCAAGAAAAAACAAAACGAGTGGGAGAAAAAACGCCAGGAAGCTTATTTTGGCTCAATGATTCATTTTATGAAATCTCTTTATTATGCTCAGTCAAAAAAACAAGGTTTTGAACTGATACGAAAAGTGAAAACGCTTAATGCTAAAAAGAAAATGGTAAGAGATATGTACGTCGCGTACCAGGCTGCAGATAGTTTCCAAGTTCAAAAAAACGGCACTTTAAAAAGAGTTGGGCATGATCATATTCTTTCAGAGGATTCTGTTGAATATTACAATGCCATTTTAAGTAAGCCGGATTATTATGATGAGTACCTCCAGATTTCGCCGGATAGTTTAATAACTGCCAATGATGATGAAACGAAGTCCATATTTTTTACGGATACGCTGTATGTGATTTATACAAGCCCGAAAGATAGGTCGAGACAGCAATCAATAATTTATTTGATGACTCCAGCGTCAATTACAATTTATAATAACGGAATTTATTTTCCGCCGCAGGAAGTTGTTACAAACGGTTATTGGGGAAGATTTGGAAAAGTTGCAAACGAATTGCCGTTGGATTATGAAGAAATTGAAAAGAAAAAATAGGTGAATTTCTAAACTATTTTTTCAACCAGCCATTTGAATCCATCCAGTTTTTTAATCTTTCCATCCAATCATCTTTTGTGGTTTTGATATTCAAACCAAATCCATGTCCGCCTGTTGGATAGATAATTAATTCTGAAGGAATATTAAATTTTTGCAACGCTTCATAAAACCAGATGCTGTTTTGAACTTTCACTACATCATCATCTTCTGCATGTACAAGAAATGAGGGAGGCGTTTGTGCGTTCACCTGCAGTTCCGCAGAATATTCAATTTCTTTTTCTTTAGAAGGATTTTTTCCAAGAAGCTGATCTCTTGTGCCGATGTTGGCGAAACTATCATTGGTAAAACTTATCACCGGATAAATAAGTACAGCAAAATCGGGACGCAGATTGATATTTTTTTTATTCTCTATTACCGGTTTATTAAAATGCGTGGCAACAATTGATGCAAGATGACCGCCGGCAGAAAACCCCATTATGCCAATGCGATGTTCATCAATATTCCACGCCGCAGCATTTTCACGAACTATTTGCATGGCACGTTGTGCATCCTGCAAAGGACCAATTTCTTTATTGATCATTATGCTATCGTCGGGCAAACGATATTTCAACACGAAAGCTGCAACGCCAAATTCATTTAATCTTTTGGCAATGTCATATCCTTCATGTCCGGCTGCAACAATTGAATAACCGCCTCCGGGACAAATTACAATTGCAGATCCATTTGCTTTTTCTTTTGGTGGAAGAAATGCAGTTAATGTTGGTCGGGTAATGTTGCTTACAATTAAAATATTCCAATCTTTGGTGAACTCCGATTTTTCAATATTGTTCTTTACCGGTTTCGAATTGGGAATGCTGTCGTAATTGTATAATGGAATTATTATTTGTGCATTTGTCATATACGTGCAGTAGAAGAAAAATAAAAAAGAAAATATTTTTTTCATGCTGAATTTTATAAGACTTTATAAAATTAGGAAGGTAGCTCACTTAATTGTTTAAGTGTCTTATTGTTCAATTGTTGAGAGATCGATCTTATAAAATTCTCAATTACAATAGACAGTTTAAAAATTCAACAACCCAACAATGCAGCCATTAAGCCATTCAACAATTTATATCACCAGCATTGCATCGCCGTAACTGAAAAAACGATATTTATCTTTGATTGCTTTTTTGTATGCTTCCATCGCAAGATCATAGCCGGCAAATGCGCAAACCATTATCAGCAAACTTGTTTTTGGCAAATGAAAATTGGTAACAAGCGCATCAGCAATATTGAATTTATATGGCGGATGAATAAAAGTATTCGTCCAACCTTCGGAAGGTTTTAATAATTTTTCTGCCGTGAATGAAGATTCAATTGCGCGCATTGTTGTAGTGCCGATAGAACAAATTCTTCTGCCCTCAGTTCTTGCTTTATTCACAATTTTGCATGCTTCTTCGTCAATGCGATAATATTCCGCATCCATTTTGTGTTTGCTCAGATCTTCTACTTCAATCGGGCGAAAAGTTCCTAAGCCTGTGTGCAAAGTTATTTCAGCAAACTTCACACCTTTAATTTCCAAACGTTTTATCAGTTCTTTACTAAAATGTAAACCGGCAGTTGGTGCAGCAACAGCGCCTTCGTGCTTTGCATAAACAGTTTGATAACGTTCTTTATCTTCTTCATCAGGTTTGCGTTTGATGTATTTTGGCAACGGCGTTTCACCCAAAATTTCAAGCATCTGGCGAAATTCCTCATCAGTTCCATCCCATAAAAAACGAATTGTTCTGCCACGACTTGTAGTGTTATCAATTACTTCAGCAACCAGTTCATCACTGTCGCCGAAATATAATTTATTACCAACGCGTATCTTTCTTGCGGGATCAACGATCACATCCCACAAACGGTTTGGTTTATTCAGTTCGCGCAACAAAAAAACTTCAATTTTTGCTCCTGTTTTTTCTTTGCGTCCATACATACGCGCAGGAAAAACTTTGGTATTATTTACAACGAAAACATCTTTATCATCAAAGTATTCGAGAATTTCCCTGAAATGTTTATTTTCTATTTTACCGGTTTCGCGATGAACAACCATCATCCGGCTGTCTTCTCTTCTTTTTGTAGGATTTTGTGCAATTAAATTTAACGGAAGGTCGAACCTGAACTGGGAAAGCTTCATGTGGAGTTATTGTTTTTAGTGAGTTACAGCCACATGATACCATTGAGGTGGTAAGATATACGGAAGTTCCGCTTTCAAACCAGGTCTTACGGCACCCGATTTGATATCACGTTACAGTATGTTTTTAAAGGCTGCAAAAGTAATGAATTTAACGCAACTAAAAAAGAAATAAAAGCGGCAACTTTAGCCAAATCAGCCTCTCGTATAAATTATAATAAGAATTTAGGAAAATAATTTTTATGAAATCGCGTCTTTAATACACCTTCATACACAATTGAAACCCAGATAAGATGAGATTGACCTATACCGTTCGAAAACTTGTAACAAGCGCACTTTTTATTCTTGCCTGTTTTAATACTTTCTCTCAAAAAAAAGAGATTAAAAAATACCCGGCATTGCTGTGGGAAATAACCGGCAATGGACTAAAAAAGCCATCTTATCTTTTTGGCACCATGCATGTGAGCAGCAAACTGGTTTTTCATTTAAATGATTCATTTTATATCGGCATAAAAAACGCTGATGTGGTTGCGCTGGAACTTGATCCGCAATTATGGCAGGATCAGTTATTCCGTTATCAGAAAATGGAAAACAATCTTCGGTTTTATACGCAGGGAGCGCCAAATGATTACATCACTGAAAAATCTTTTCAGATAGAAAAATACGAAGACAAATTAAAAGCAGCGTTAAGTGAAGAACCAACGATCATTAATGGATTATTATACCGTACGTTTCAACAGAACGCCGATTTTGAAGAAGACACTTATCTCGATCTGTACATTTATCAAACCGGAAAAAAATTAGGCAAGCAAGCGACAGGAGTAGAGAATTTTTTTGAAACAGAAAGATTGATACTCGAAGCGACGCAGGATATGATGAAAGATAAAAAAAGAAAATCTTCTGACGCGGATGGTGAAGGCGTGTATTCATTAGAAAAGAAAACGCAGGATGCTTATCGCAAGGGCGACCTGGATATGCTTGATTCGTTAGAAAAAATGATGCAGACCTCAGACGCTTATCTTGAAAAGTTTTTGTACAAGAGAAATGAAATACAGGCAAATTCAATTGACAGCATTGTAAAAAATCATTCATTATTTGTTGGCGTCGGCGCGGCGCATTTGCCGGGAAAAAGAGGAGTGATTGAATTGCTGCGGAAAAAAGGATACAAACTTCGCCCAATAATTATGCAGGATAGAGATGCGTTGCAACGCGATGATATTGAAAAAGTAAAAGTGCCGGTAAGTTTTTCGTCATTTACTTCTGATGATAATTTGTTCAGCTTGCAATTACCCGGAAAATTGTACAAGCGATTAGATAGCCGCAACAACGATTCATGGCAATATGCAGACATGAGCAATGGCGCATATTACATGGTAACGCGCGTAAAAACGCACGCGGATTTTTTAGGACAAAGCGAAGAAACAGTTTTAAAAAAAGTTGATAGTCTTTTATATGAAAATATTCCCGGTAAAATTTTAAAGAAAACGCCAATCGTAAAAAACGGTTATAAAGGGTTTGACATCACCAATAAAACACGCCGCGGCGATGTGCAACGCTATAATATTATCGTAACTCCGGTTGAAGTGCTGGTGTTTAAAATGAGTGGTAATAATAATTATGTAGATGGAAAAGAAGCTGACCAGTTTTTTAATTCTATCGATGTAAAGAAAAAAGACGAAACAAGCAGTTGGGTAAATTTTGAACCGGCGCGTGGTGGTTTCAAAGTTAAATTTCCCCAGAAACCTTTTGAAAATAAAGACAACAGCAATTACGACGGAATTCCGTGCTGGCAGTATGAAGCGAAAGACAAATCTAACGGAGACGCATATCTTGTTTTTAAGAAAACCGCCCAGAATTATCGTTTTATAGAAGAAGATACTTTTGCGCTCGATCTCGCCGAAGAAAGTTTCGGGCTTTCGGATTATATTAATACGGAATTAAGCCGGCATCAATCCTGGTTCAAAAATTATCCGTGCCTTGA
>DATHPY010000522.1:0-2298 GCA_035483315.1 Puia sp.
AAATCATGTTGAGGAAGTAGAAGAAATAATGAATGAGGGTTTTTTGAAACTGTTCAAAAACATTCACCAGTTTGATGAGGCGCGGCACGCTGATATTGATATCGCGTTAAAAGGATGGTTCAAACGTATTTTGATAAATACATGCATTGACCATTACCGAAAAAATTCCACTTATCTTAATGGCAAACCGGTTAGTGAAGAAACTGAAAATATTGCTGACAGGGCGGAAACCGGCGCGGATATATTGTCGTATAAAGACATCATTGAGGCAATTAAAGAGTTGTCGCCTGCATACAGAACCGTGTTTAATTTATTTGTGATAGAAGGATTGAAACATGAAGAAATTTCGGAACAATTGGGAATTTCGGTGGGTGCATCAAAATCCAACTTATCAAAAGCGAGAGAGAACCTGAGAAAAATCCTATTAAAGAAAAACGAAGTAAAAATTTATGTTGAATCTTTCCGATAATGAACTGGATGATCTGAGCCGGGAAGCTGCCGAGAAATTTGAACCTGCAGGAAATGCACAGTCGTGGAATAAACTGGAGCAATTGCTGGATAAAAATCTTGGCACTCCAAAGCCTATTCCCAAAACGATCCGACCGGGTACGATATTTATGTACTCCGGCGCAATTTTAATTGCGGCAAGCTTAACCTATTTTTTAACTAAATCAAAAAAAAATAATCAAAATTCTACTCCACAAATTTCAACGATAATAAATAAAAAACAGGAAATAAGAAACAAGGCACAAGAGACAAGGGACAAGGAACAAGATGCAAATGACAAGGCACAAGGATCAAGAGACAAGGAGCAAGGGGCAAGTAACAAAGCAAAGGGATCAAGTGACACGGAACAAGAAGCAAGAATTAAGGCACAAGAAGCAAGCAACAAGATTCAAGAAGCAAATGATAATGCGAAAAGTGTAACTGATAAATCGGGTAGTAATAACAATAAAGAAGAAAATACAAACAGAACAAAAGAAAATTCTGCAGAAAAAGATATTTCAAATTCTTCTTCGAAGGGAAAAAACAATAAGATTAATATTAATGCAGACAAATTATTAAATGGAAATTCTTCGTCTGAAAATAATCTTGTTCAGAATAATGCAAAGCAAAAAGATTTTGGATTTTCCGGTAATAAACATCATCGCCGCAATACCATTGCTGATGAAAAAAATAAAAACGGCGACGGAATAATGTCAAAAGAAAATACAACCGGATCCAATTCTTCAACTGCAGATCTGCAGAATGATGAATTAAGATTTGCTGCAATTCCCGGACTTGAGCCTGTAACTGAACTATATTTTCTGATCAGTGATTCTGCGTTGCGTTCATTTAAATCAACAAATAAATTAGCGGCAATTGTTAACCTGGGCAAACACAGAACTCACGGAGCTTTTATTGACCAATCTTTGCAGGTGGGCATTTTATTTGCACCGGAATTTTCTGAAGTAAAACATATTTATGAAAACAACCGAATAGGAAATAATTTTGGAGTTACACTGAGCTACCAATTATCCAGCAAAATTTCTATTAACAGTGGATTCATTTTTTCTAAAAAATATTACCAGTCAAATGATGAGAGTTTTCATGCTCCGAAGGGAGCAGTTGACACCAGTGTTGATATAAAGTTTGTCAATGGTTCTGCAAATGTTATTGATATCCCATTAAACATCCGTTATAATTATTTTTCCGATGAAAATTCGATCTTCTTTGTGAACGCAGGTTTTTCTTCGTATTTGATGTCGAAACAAAATGTTAGCTTATATTGTCAACCTAAAAATAATTACGTTAGCAATCTTTCGCTACAATACCCGGCGCAGGGAAGATGGATACCACCCAGTCCCAGCACTCCGCCTGAGAATAAAAGTTATTTATTTTCTGTTCTAAATTTATCAGCAGGATTTGAAACCTCGTTGGGAAATAATTTTTCGTTTCAATTTGAGCCCTACGTAAAACTTCCGGTTAAAGGAATTGGCTATGGAAAAGTAAACATGACCAGTTACGGAGTAAATTTCTCTTTAAAATATGCCCCGGTTTTAAAACGTGGCAGGCGGTTATAAAATATCCGTCAAAATAATTTTGAATTTATTTTGCGTCAAACCAAATTTTCTTTTCGTTATTCCAGTCTCCATTATAATTAATAAATAATTCTTCACCCGCTTTTATCAACCGCATTGTTTTAATAGTAATCAATTCCTGCTTATAATCCATCTCGTATTCGCAGTTGGATTGATACGAATGATTATATATGGAAACATATCCTAAAGCAATACAGCATTGATTTCTTTTTTCTCC
>DATHPY010000523.1:0-2313 GCA_035483315.1 Puia sp.
GTGATCGGACCTGAATTAGGTATTACGCAACCGGGACAAACAATTGTTTGCGGAGATAGCCATACATCCACCCATGGCGCGTTTGGTAATATCGCGTTTGGTATTGGTACCAGTGAAGTGGAAATGGTTTTGGCAACGCAATGCTTAATGCAAAGCAAACCAAAACTAATGCGCATCAATGTTGATGGCGAATTGAAGAATGGCGTTGTAAGTAAAGATATTGTTTTATATATAATTTCATTATTAACAGCAAGCGGCGCAACCGGCTATGCTGTTGAGTTTGCGGGCTCTGCCATCCGTTCGCTTTCGATGGAAGCGCGCATGACGATCTGCAACATGAGCATTGAAATGGGTGCGCGTTGCGGTATGATCGCTCCGGATGAAACGACATTCAATTATATAAAAGGAAGACTATTCGCGCCGAAAGATGCAGCGTGGGATGAAAAAATTACATACTGGTCAACGTTATACAGCGATACAGATGCAAAATTTGATAAAGAAATAAATATTAACGCTGCGGACATTGAGCCAATGATCACGTATGGAACAAATCCGGGAATGGGCATTGGCATTTCAAAAAACATTCCTTCGTTAAGCGAAATAGCAGAAAAAGAAAAACCATATTTTGAAAAATCACTTCAGTATATGGATCTGCAGCCCGGCGCAAATATCAAAGGCAAAAAAGTGGATTATGTTTTTATTGGAAGCTGCACCAATAGCCGTATTGAAGATCTGCGCATGGTCGCATCTTTTGTAAAAGGAAAAAAGAAAGCTGATAATGTGCAGGTGTGGGTGGTGCCCGGAAGTAAACAAGTAGAGAAGCAGGCGATCGAAGAAGGCATTAATAAAATTTTTGAAGAAGCCGGTTTCAATCTTCGCCAACCGGGATGCAGCGCATGTTTGGGAATGAATGAAGATAAAATTCCCGCGGGCAAATATTGCATTTCAACATCGAACAGAAATTTTGAAGGAAGACAAGGACCAAATGCACGCACCATGCTTGCAAGTCCTTTGACTGCTGCCGCTGCAGCGATCACCGGAGAAGTAACTGACGTAAGAGAATTAATTTAAAATTTAAAATAAATCAAGATGAAAAATATTTTATTCATTGTTCTTTTTTGTACCGTATCAAATTCAATTTTGAATGCGCAAACTTTTACATTAAAAAGTAAAGACATCGGCGGACAAGCGACCGACAAGCAAGTGTATAATGGATTCGGTTGCACCGGCGATAATCTTTCACCCGAATTATATTGGGAAAATGTTCCGGCTGGTACAAAAAGTTTTGCAATAACAATGTATGATCCTGATGCGCCCACCGGCAGCGGCTTTTGGCATTGGGTTGTTTTTGATATTCCTGCAAACACAACTGAATTAAAAACCGGCGCAGGCAATATTGCAAAAGCGCTTTTACCGGCAGGAGCCATTCAAAGCAATACAGATTTTGGCGCACCTGGTTATGGCGGACCTTGTCCGCCGCAAGGTCACGGTTTTCATGAATACCGCATTACCATTTTCGCATTAAAAACTGATAAACTCGGTCTTGATAAAAATGCGACACCCGCTTTTGTTGGCTTTAATCTTTTTTCAAATACTATTGAGAAAGCAACGCTGATAATGTATTATAAGAGATAAAGACAATGAGCAAAAGCATCAACATAATAAGATCTTCCGCAGTTCCACTAAACACCGAAAACGTAGACACCGACCAAATCATTCCGGCGCGCTTTCTGAAAGCCACTACCCGCGATGGTTTCGGCGAAAACCTGTTCCGCGACTGGCGCTATAACAATAATGGTCAACCGAAGAAAGATTTTGTTCTTAATGATCCAACTTATCATGGGAAAATTTTGGTTGCCGCAAAAAATTTTGGTTGTGGTTCATCGCGTGAACATGCAGCATGGGCAATTAAAGATGCAGGTTTTGATGTTGTAGTGAGCAGTTTTTTTGCAGACATCTTTAAAAATAATGCCCTTAATAATTTTCTGTTACCCATCACCGTTAGTGATGATTTTTTACAAAAAATTTTTGCAGCAGTAGAAAAGAATCCCGAAACAGAAATTGAAGTGAACTTAAAAGAGCAAACTATGCAAATTATCAGCGATTCAAAAACCCCTCTCCGCGAGGAGAGGGGTTGGGGTGAGACGTTTGAAATAAACAATTATAAAAAAACCTGTCTGCTAAATGGATATGATGACATTGATTATCTGCTCAGCATAAAAAAAGATATTGAAGAATTCGAAACGTCTGAACTGTGATTTATTTGATTTAACTGATTTCTATGATCAAGGAAGGGTATAAACATTCTGAACT
>DATHPY010000524.1:0-7274 GCA_035483315.1 Puia sp.
GCGCCTACTTTTGTTTTCTTGTCAGGAACCTCGGCATATCTTTCAATGCAAAATCAAACAGATATTATTGCGACACGCAATTTTTTATTTAAACGCGGGGTGTGGCTGGTTCTTGTAAATTTTACGATCAATAATTTTGCAATTTTTTTTGATATTCATTTTAGCGTTCTTTTTTCGCAGGTGATCGCCGCTATTGGATTTGGGTTTATCTTTTTGAGTATGCTGATAAAACTCCCGCTAAAAATAATCGTTTCATTGGGGTTGATCATTATTTTCGGTCATGATCTGCTTATTGGAATTTCATTTGCAAAAGGATCATTCGCAGAAATGGTGTGGACCCTTTATATGAAAGCCGGTTTTTTTCAGTTATCAGGAAATACATCATTGGTAATGAGTTATCCCATTATTCCGTGGCTGGGTATAATGCTGGCCGGCTTTAGTTTTGGGGCGTTGTACAATTTCTCTCCAGAAAAAAGAAAAAAAATATTCTTAAAAATCGGATTAAGTGCGATTCTTCTGTTTATAATAATTCGTTTTAGCAATTTGTATGGCGATCCATTTCAGTGGTCAACTCAAAAAACAAAATTTTTCACTTTCCTGTCATTTATTAACGCCAGTAAATATCCACCTTCACTTTTATTTGCATTAATGACATTGGGGATTTCCATCGTCATATTATCGGTTGTTGAAGGCATGCAAAATAAAATAACAAGATTAATTTCAGTATACGGAAAAGTGCCTCTTTTTTATTGGCTATTGCACTGGTTTATTATTCATTTTTTGGCAATAGCTATTTTTCTTTCGCAAGGCTATCATTGGAATGATTTCCAATTCGGGGGTTTTGGCATGGGCCATCCAAAAAACGGCGGAGGATTGGGTTTGCCCGAATTGTATATCCCATGGGTAGCTGTGGTTATTCTTCTTTTCCCGATCAGCAAATGGTATAGCAATTATAAATCTGCTCACAAAGAAAATAAATGGTTGAAATATTTGTGATGAAGATGAATTAGTTTGAGGATATTAGAAACTCAACAATCAAAAACTCAAACGTTTAAAAATCCCGAAACATTTTTTTAACCTTACCAATAATTATTTGAAATTGATCTTTTGCAATGGCTTAGGAAAAAACGGATAACTTTTTGCTTCTTACTACTAAATTTTTGCTACCTTTTTGAATAATTTTTTTAATGAAACCCATTCTTGTCGCTACTGATTTTTCGGTTGTTTCGCGAAATGCAACTGTTTTTGCAGCTCATCTGGCTAAAACATTGCAGCTAAAAATCATTTTGTTTCATGTTTACAGTATTCCAACTACGGTTACTGATATAGCTTTTATGATGGTTTCCGCAGAAGAAATGCAAAAAGAAAATGAAGACAGAATTAAAAAAGATGCCGATAGAATATTTACAAACTTCGGTGTTCAAGTAGAATGGCTTGTGCGTATCGGCATTCCATCCGACGAAATAAAAATATTGGCCGATGAAAAAAATGCCGACCTGGTTGTTATGGCAATCCAGGGTGAAGGCGCATCAAGTAAATTTATTGGGAGCACAACGTTAAACACCATTCAAAAAATTAAAAAGCCGGTCCTCGTTGTTCCCAAAGCTGCGATGTTTGATGGAATTAGCCGCGCAACGTATGCAACAGATTTTTCTTATTCAACAAATGAAGAAAGGTTCAGTGTTTTATTAGAAATTATAAAAGCTTATCATTCACAATTACAAATTCTGAACATCCAAAAACCTGATAAAAAAACAGGTGATAACGAACCGGAAGGAAAAGCGAAGTTGGACGAAATATTCAAAAACATTCCGCATGAATTAAGCATTGTTGAAGCAGAAAGCATCATGCATGGGATCAATGAGTTTACCCAAAAAAATAACACACAATTATTGGCAATGACCATGCACAAACACAATTTTTTTGAAAGAGCTTTCGGAAAAAATTATACAAAAGAAGTAGCTTACGAAACAAAAATTCCGCTTCTTGTTTTGCACGATAATTCGTAATTAAAGATGATGGATGACCGATGACAGTTGGCAGAAAAGGTGTTTTCTTCTGCCGACTGCCATCGGTCAACTAACAACTATCGTACACCAACTATCACCCAAATTTCATACCTTTGCCGCCCGATAAATTTTAAAAAATATGGCTACAGTTACCAGAGAAAATATTGGTCTGCTAAATGACAAGATCACAGTGAAAGTTGAAAAAAACGATTACCTGCCTTCTTTTGAAAAAGCGTTAAAACAATATGGCAAACAAGCGAATATTCCCGGCTTTCGCAAAGGAATGGTTCCTTCGAGCTTAGTAAAAAAAATGTACGGTAATTCCGTTTTTACTGATGAAGTGTTGCGTTCAGTTGAAAAAGAACTCACGACATATGTTACAAACGAAAAACTGGAGATCTTCGCGCAACCATTGCCGTTAGGCGAAAATGACGCACGTAATATAGATATGAGCAATCCTACAGAATATGCTTTTGCATTTGAAGTTGGATTAAAACCTGGATTTAATATTGCTGACTTAAGCAAAGCTCATCTCACCCGATACAAAATAATTGTAACTGATGAAATGGTCAATTCAGAATTGGAAAGATTGCAGGTTCGCCACGGAAAAATGACAGAACCAGATGAAGTTACCGGAGATGATAATGTGCTCAACGTAACTTTTACTGAAACAGATGCTGACGGAAACACAATAGAACATGGAATTGTAAAAGATAATTCTCTTCTTGTAAAATATTTCAGTGAATCATTTCGCAAAAACTGGATCGGCAAAAAGAAAGATGATTTTATCGTATTGCAATTATCAGCCGCATTTGATGAAAAAGAAAAAGAATGGATCTTATCTGATTTAGGTTTTGCAAAAGATGATAAAGCTGCTGATGAAAAGTATTTCAAAGTATTTATTACCAAATTGGGGTTTGTTGAAAAATCCGAATTGAATGAAGAATTTTTCAAAACAATCTTTCCATCTAAAGAAATAAAAACAGAAGAGGAATTTCGCAATGCAGTTGAAGAAGAAATTCAAAACAACTGGGATGTTCAAACAAAAAATCAATTACAGCACAGCATTTATCATGTTTTGCTTGATGATACAAAAATTGAATTCCCCGAAAATTTTCTTAAACGTTGGCTCGCAACAAGCACAGAAAAACCAAAGGAACCGGAAGAAGTGGAAAATGAATTTCCAGTTTTTACCAATCAACTGAAATGGACTTTAATTCTTGATAAAATAACCCGCGAAAATAATATTGATATTTCTGCAGACGATATTAAAACGTTTGCAAAACATCAACTGTTCAATTATATGGGCGGACAAGTTGTTGATGAAAGCGCATCGTGGGTTAAAGAATATATTGACCGCATGGCGCAGGATAAACGTTTTGTAGAAGATGCTGTTCATCGCATTCAAACCGATAAAGCATTGAACTGGGCGGAAACGCAAACGAATCCGGAAATAAAAGAATTAAGCCGCGAAGATTTTGAGGCAATGCAAAATGAACATCAGCACCATCATCATTAATTACTCAATGTGAAAATGACTCAATAACTCAATTGAGACATTGAGCCATTTTTATATTTTCAAATTTCCCTGTAACTCTGTCAGTTTTTTGGCGGTTTGAAAGTTTGGACAGAGATTTGAAAAGAAATAAATCTCATTATAAATCTAAATCCGAACAAAGTAATATGAAATTTCAGAATGAATTTGAGAAATACGCTATTAAGCACAGGGGCATTTCCAGCAATACTTTAAACGACTACAATAAATACGAAGTAACAAATCTTACTCCCAACATTATTGAAGAGCGCCCGATGAACGTCGCCGTGATGGACGTTTACAGTCGCCTAATGATGGACCGCATCATCTTTTTGGGTTACCCGATCAATGATGAAGTAGCCAATATTGTTATTGCGCAATTGTTATTTCTTGACAGCACCGACCGTCACCGCGACATCCAGATGTATATAAATTGCCCGGGCGGAAGTGTTTATTCAGGCATGGGAATGTACGACACGATGCAATATGTCAGTCCTGACATTTCAACCATTTGTATTGGCATGGCAGCATCCATGGGTTCTGTTTTATTAACTGCCGGAACGAAGGGAAAACGCACGGCACTCAAGCATAGCCGCATCATGATCCATCAACCAACTGGCGCGATCGGCGGACAGGCGAGTGATATTGAGATCACTGTTAATGAAATAAAAAAAATAAAGAGAGAGTTATACGACATCTACGTAACCCACACAGGAAAAACATTGAAACAAATAGAAAAAGATTCAGACAGAGATTACTGGCTCACGTCTGACGAAGCAAAGGAATATGGATTGGTAGATGAAGTGCTTTTATTAAATCCAAGAAAAGATAAAAAAGACTAAAACAAATTTGAAAATGTGAGGATGTGCTAATTTGATAATGAGTTTGTAAAATCCGAAAGAGTTTTTCGAACATCAGAAATCGTAATTCGTAAACCTTAATTCATAATTAATAACAATAACATGAATTCAAAATATTTAGTAAAGCCATTCAGAATGGACGATGAGGAACCTGACGAACAGGAACCAAAAGAAGAAAAAGCGCCGGACATGGGCATGCTGATGAAAAAATTAGAAAAATATTTTTTCGAAAAAAGAACTGTGCAGTTGTGGGGTCCAGTTGATGATCGTTCGGCAAAAGATGTCGTAAACAAATTATTATTATTAGATGCCGATAAACCCGGCGAAGACATAAAATTTTACATCAATAGTCCGGGTGGAATGGTAACAAGCGGCATGGTAATTTATGATACCATGAGAATGCTGAAAAGCCCTGTCAACACAGTTTGTATCGGATTAGCTGCATCAATGGGTTCTATTTTATTAAGCGGTGGCACGAAAGGAAAAAGATCTATTTTTCCTCATGCGGAAGTGATGATACATCAGCCAAGCATTGGCGGCCATTACCAGGCTGTGAGCGCCGACCTCGAGATACAGGCGAAGCAAATAAAGAAAACAAAAGAGATCGGTGCGAAAATTCTTGCAGAAAATTGCGGTAAAAAAATAGAACAGATAATGAAAGAATTTGACCGCGATTACTGGATGGATGCAAAAGAAGCTGTTGATTATGGAATTGTTGATCAAATTGTAGAAAAATTATAAGTAATTTCTGCGAAGCAAAGAGTTGTCGGTCAGGCGGCCGTCATCGTTGGTCGCCTGACCAACGATAAATTCGGTTTAAACGTTATTAAGCGGCATTTTGGGATTTTCTATTGATATTGGCAAATAAGTTGAATAACTTTGTACTAATAATTATTAATGGCAAAAAATACTTTACACTGTTCTTTCTGCGGACGTAGTCGCGATGAAGTGAAAATTCTCATCGCCGGACAGGAAGGTCATATTTGTGAGAATTGTGTAGAACATGCACAGGAAATAATTCAGCAGGAATTAATTATCCGTGATGATAATCCTTCAACAAATTCTTCTTTCAAACTTACCGTCAAGAAGCCTGCGGAAATGAAAAGATTTTTGGATGAATATGTGATCGGTCAGGATGAAGCGAAAAAAGTTTTGGCTGTTGCTGTTTACAATCACTACAAAAGATTACAACAAAAAAATACGGATAATGAGGTTGAAATTGAAAAAAGCAACATCATTATGGTTGGAGAAACCGGAACCGGAAAAACATTACTTGCGAAAACAATTGCCAAATTATTAAACGTTCCGTTTGCAATTGTTGATGCAACTGTTTTTACCGAAGCCGGGTATGTTGGTGAAGATGTAGAAAGTATTTTGACAAGATTGCTGCAGGTTTGTAATTATGATGTTCCTGCTGCTGAAAGAGGAATAGTTTATATTGATGAGATAGATAAGATTGCGCGCAAGGGAGATAATCCTTCAATCACGCGCGATGTTAGCGGCGAAGGTGTTCAGCAGGGATTATTAAAATTGCTTGAAGGAACTGATGTACTTGTTCCACCGCAGGGCGGAAGAAAACATCCCGAACAAAAATTAGTAAAGATCAACACACAAAATATTCTTTTCTTTTGCGGCGGCGCATTTGACGGAGTTGATAAAATAATTGCACGCAGAGTTAATACCAACGCAATTGGTTTCAATGTAAATAAAGACCAACAGGAATTTGCAAAGAAAAATTTATTGCAGTTTGTGAATGCAACTGATTTAAAATCCTTCGGATTAATTCCGGAATTGCTTGGCCGCCTTCCGATCGTTACACATCTTAATCCGTTAGATAAACCAACACTGCGTTCTATTCTTACCGAACCAAAAAACTCTCTCGTTCGACAGTACAAAAAACTATTCGAGTTGGAAAATATTCATCTTGCCATTGATAATGATGTATATGACTTTATGGTAGAAAAAGCTATCGAATACAAACTGGGAGCAAGAGGATTGCGCAGTATTTTCGAAAGTATTCTCACCGATGCCATGTTCGAATTACCATCTTCAAAAGAAATCAAATTTCATCTCACGCTTGAATATGCAAAAAAGAAATTTGATAAGAGCAAGATGAGTTTGTTGAAGGTAGCGTAGAGGAAGTTCGAGGTCCGAAGTCAGAAGTTGGAAGAAGCATCCTTACTAATTTCTCCATAACAACAATCTGCTATTTAATATTTAAATTCACTCACTGCTTTTTTCAGAGCAACATTTAGTCTTACGGTTTCCCTTTTTATTAACTGACGATTCCTCGCATAACAATAAATTAATCCGTTCCTGATCAGAATTAAAAAATTTCGGGTTAACTTAATTTGTCAAATATCAATGCCATGCTCAAAAACTATTTTAAAATAATGATCAGGAATTTTCTGAAAAGAAAAGTATTTACACTGATCAATTTATTCGGACTTGCAACAGGTATGGCAATATGCCTGTTGTTGGTTTTATATATCCAAAGTCAGCTTGGTTACGATACTTATCAGCAGCAAGGTAATCAGATATACAGGCTTGCTTTGGAAAGAAAATACCCCGGGCGCAGTGCGTTTCTCGGGAATATTCCTAAATCAATTGGACAGGCGATAAAAAATGAATTTCCCGAAGTTAAGGAGTTTACAAAAGTGATAACTTCCAATGACAATGGAGATAAAGTGAAAGTGGGAGAAAAAGTATTTATAGATAAAAGGGTAATGGCGGCCGATTCTACTTTCTTCCAGATTTTTACCGGCGACTTTTTGCAGGGAGATGCTAACAGCGCAATGCAAAAACCAAATACTGCCGTTTTAAATGAAACCACTGCGAAAAAATATTTTGGCTCTGCTGAAAATGCTATGA
>DATHPY010000525.1:0-10654 GCA_035483315.1 Puia sp.
AATTATTTTATACACAAAAAGAAAGACCGATCAACGAAAATTCTTACAATGAAGAATGGTTGCTCACCGGTAATATTGACAAGCCCGCATACTTCGTTTCAAAAGTTGACCGCATTGAACCGTATAAAAAATATACAGAACTTAAAGAATTATACAGAAAGAATGGATTTATTTTTTTGAAGAGGGAGATGCCGAATAAATAAAAAAAATCTTTTTCTATTTCTTCTTCCCGCCAAACCACCTCAACACTTTACTGATGATCTTGTCATTCGCGCCGAGGCGTCCTTTTATTTCTGTGTAAGCAGCAACCATGGCGTTATCTATTTTCACCATTAATTTTTTGTTGCCTTCGCCGGGGCGGGCCTGGTAATATGTCGCGCGGCGAAATGGTTTGTCTTCTATGGAATAATAATACAAAGCAATTGATCTTCTGAATTGTCCTTCCGGGCAGCTCATCGGTTCCGGATGCCCGTGATAAGAATCTGCATCCGTATTAAAAATTACGCAGCGGTTAAAAACCGGAAGCACTTTTACTTCGCAGGCTTTCATTTTTGTATCCCACAATTCTAATTTTCCGCCCCATTCTTCTTTCCAATCTTTATTTAAATAAACAAGAACATTAACGCGCCGCTGCCAGTTGCGATGATGCGGATGCACAGTAAAATCTGCATGAATATTTAAGAAACCACCTTTGGTTGATTGGTGAATACCGCCGCCTTCGAGAAAATCATCTTTCTGCAAATTATTTATTCCGGTAAGCGTGCTGAGAAATTGTAAAAATTCCGGCGAGTTCAATTCATTGATCGTTGACTTAATTGCATCGGGCAACAAATCAAGTTTATTAAGCCCTTTCTTTTTTTCGTTGTAGTGTGTGTAATTTATCCAGCCATCGGCTTCGTTCAATTTGTTGAATTCATCAATGCATTCATCAAGCGCTTCAGGATTCAAAAAATTTTCAAGCACAATATGCGCGTAAGGACTTGCTGTTTGATATTGCTTACTCAATTCCGGAAGTTTGCTATTCCATTTAGTGAAATCAAAAATTTGCGTGGTAGTTTGCACTGTAAAAAAATTAAGCTGCAAATATACGTAAATGTGATAAGTGAAACGTGAGATGTGAGACGTGAAAGGTGGCGAAGTGTAGACTAACGTTTGCCGTTTCACTTTTCACGATTCACCATTGACCGTTCATGATTAATCCCTCTTCGCTTCTAACGTAAATCCAATGGTAGTTCCAACATCAGGTGTGCTGCGTACATGAATGCGCTGGTTATGCGCTTCAATAATGTGTTTGCAAATGGCGAGACCTAAACCGGTGCCGCCCTTATCGCGGCTGCGCGCAGCGTCGGTTCTGTAAAAACGCTCAAATATGCGGGGTAAATGTTCTTCATCAATTCCAATTCCGTCATCGCTGATCTCAATCAGCACATGATCATTATCTGTTTTATAAATGCTTGCCATAATGGAGCCATTCGTTCTTCCATATTTATTGGCGTTTTCAATAAGATTTAAAAATACCATTCTTATTTTTTCCTTATCCGCAAAAACGGTCATAGGAAATTCGCATCCTTTTTTAATGAATGGTTGAATTTGTTTTTCATTAACCTTAATATAAAGTGATTCAAAAACTTCTTTGATCAGATCCTGGATAATAAAATTCTGTTTGTATAATAATTGTTCGCCTCTTTCTAATTTGGAAATTTCATCAAGATCATTCATCAGGTTCGCTAATCTCTCTACATTTTTTGCCGTGTTTTCTAAAAATTTTTTACTCACTTCCGGATCTTCCATTGCGCCGCCGAGCAAAGTATCAACATAACCTTGTATCGCAAATATTGGCGTTTTAAATTCATGCGCGAGATTTTGCAAAAACTCTTTCCGGTACGCTTCATTTTGTTTCAGCAATGCAATTTCTTCATTCTGTCTTTCGCCCCATCTCTCAACATCTTCTGCAACTTCATCAATACTTTTTTGCGGAAGGATATATTTAAAATACATTTCTTCGCGCTTTGTCGCTTTCGTTTGATGAATGAGTTTGTAAATGATCTTTATCTTTCTATAAATAAATTGCTCAAGTGTAAACAAAACCAAAAAATAACTTCCGATCAAAACCACGAATAATGAAGCTAATGCGATTTGCCATTTGGAAGTAAATAAATAAATGCCTGCTGCAATTGGTATGGATAAGATAATTGCGGTGAATGCTGATATCTGGCGGGGTGATAAATTTTTAGTGGATAACATTGAGAGAACTATTACACGAATTTAGGACACGAATTACACGAATTGATACGAATTATATTAATTCGCGTAATTCGCCTAATTTGTGTTAAAGACTAAATTTATATCCAACTCCTTTCACTGTAGTAATACAATCCAATCCTAATTTTTGCCGAACCTTGCGAATGTGTACGTCAATCGTTCTGTCTCCAACAATAACATCGTTTCCCCAAACTTGGTTCAATATCTCATTACGTAAAAAAACTCTTCCGGGTCGCGATGCAAGAAGATAGAGCAATTCAAATTCTTTTTTCGCCAGCGTCACATCTTTATCTTCAACAATAACTTCAAATTTATCCGGATCAATAGTCAGGTTTTCAATTTTCAAAATTTTGCCTTCCGGTTCCGAATTCACTCTTCTGAACAACGCATTCACACGACTCACCAGCACCTTCGGGCTTATCGGTTTGCTCACATAATCATCAGCACCGGTTTCCAGTCCTTTTATGTGTGAGCTTTCATCATTTAATGCAGTTAAAAAAATGATCAGCGTATTTTTAAAAGCAGGTTGCGACCGCAATATTTCACAAACTTCATCGCCGGTTTTTTTCGGCATCATGATGTCCAAAATGATCAGGTCGGGTTTATTATTTTTTGCTTTTGTCAGCGCTTCTTCGCCATCTTTTGCCGTAATAACATCATAACCTTCCTTATTCAAATTGTATTGAAGTATCTCCAAAATATCCGGTTCATCATCTGCTATCAATATTTTTTTACCTTTTGCAAACATGTAAAAATTTTTGCAAAACTACTTTAAATAAAAGTGGCATCGAAGAAGGCTTAACCGACTTTACAATTTGATAATATAAAAATAACCGTAAATATTTTTTGGTACCCGGCCTCAGAATCACTATTAAGCATCCTTGCGTCGCACTCTTGTACTTTTAGTTCTTTATTGAACTTTTGTCTGAACTACGATTTTGACCTGATTTTACTTATTCACCTAATGAGACTTTTCAGGAAAATCAGATAAATAAGGATAGAATCATGGTTCAGACAATCATCAAAAAGCAACCAATTCAATTGATAAATAGTCTTTTACTTCGGCTTATTATGATACTTATTGCATCCTTTTTGCGTTAAACACAATCAATCATAGTATTTTTGTGAACCAGGAAATAGGAGAATGAGATATTTTATGAAGAAATCTTTACCTCTGCGATTATTGTTTATCGTTTTCACCCTCAGCAAATTTTTGTTGGTTGAAGCTCAACCGACTTCCTATCCATATAAAATAGCACAGGAAAGAATACTGTGGCACGATAATATTGCCAAACAACAAAAACGGCTTGTTATTCCAAATACAGATACGGTTAACGTTTCAAAAGACGCAAACGTTAATAAACTTGTTGCTGAAGCAATGCTTAAACGGGTTGATAAATTGGAGCAGCAAATTGAATTGGATACTACAATGAATGGGCAGGTAAAAACAAAATATCTGCGTTCGATGGAAACTCTGGTGATGAATTTTGCAGACGATTATAACAAACGGGATTTTTCTCCCGCGATTGCCCCCAATCTTATCAGCGCATATATTTCCTGCGTGCAATTGGACAGACAGAATAAAAGCATCGAACCAATAATTGAAGCAAACAGTTATGCTGTCGGAAAAATTTTAGTGGAATGTTTTTTATATCCGACAGAAAATTCTGGTGTTCGCCCGTCGCGTGATCTGCTTGTAAAAAAATATTGCGAGATGCATCTGGATGAAATTTTCAGCGTGCTCAGCGGCAATCCCTATTATTCTTTTGCGGATAGTTTGATAATCGTTGCCGGTCACAGAAATATTCGTCAGTTATATGATTATGCTTCTGCGCGAACAACACTTTCTGCAAGAATGCGCAGCAGCAAAGATCGGTTGGTGCATACTGTTGCAGAAGTTGCAACAAGCCGGAGCGGACAATTATATTTTCCATTTCTTGATAACTTAATAAAAGGAAAAATCACCATCGAAGATATTGACAGAGTAAAGAATGACGGATTTAATTATTATCGTCTTCTTGTAAAAACAAGGTTAGATTATGCTGAAAGAGTTTTAGAAAAAGACACGGCATTAGAAATGGCTGCATTAACGCAGATGTTACGCAGCAAAGCGCTTGAAATTTTTATTAATGAAATAAATGCGCTTCACGATAAACCCGATCCGGTTCGTTTTAAAATTCTTGAACCATTAACTCCGGAAGAATTATATTATTTAGTAGTGTTGAGTGAAGACGAAATTTATACTTCGAGTTATGTACGCGGCGTGTATCCTGCAATTTTTCAGCACATGAAAATTCCGCGCGGCGATAGTTTGATAATGTTGGTTCATGCAGATTATTTTCGCAAGTTTATTAAAATGGCTGCAGCTTACAACACGATAGATAATTTTTTAGGAACGATGGATAAAGAAAATGCGAACACAGTAATGAAGGCATTTATCATCGGTCTTGAAAAAGCAAATGAAGAAGATGCAGTTGATGTTGCTGATTCCTACAGCAGCATTTTTGATAAAAACCCGCCACTTGCAAAATTTGTATTGAATGCGGTGAAATGGAATTACGCAAAAAATGTAAAGAACAATAATAAAAGAGGGATCATTATTTATAACCTGCTGAAAACTTTATTTGAATCCGCAGATACAACGAAAAAAATTGATCTTTCTAAAGAATTGGGAATTCCGCCAATTTACACTGTTGATTATAATTCTTTAAAAGATAGCAGCGGCAGAGTTATACAGGAAGCATTTTTTTATGGCAACGATGAAGATAAAGACGGGCAAACTTCCTTTGCAGATTTCATGGCTTTGTTCCGCGGTAAGCCGACCTGGAAAATTGCTGAAAACCAGGAGTGGGTAAGCATTACATCAACCAAAGGAAAACCTGTTTTTATTTTTGCCAACAAACCGCTCAATGGTGAAAATGATCCTGATGAAAAAGCGCAGGACGATCTCGGCGCTTATCTCGAAGAGCATCACATGCAGCCAACAATTTATATTCATCGCGGACACAGTTATCATGTTTCTTCAACACTAAAAAGAATTCAGCCAACAGCGAGAATTGTAATTTTGGGTTCCTGCGGTGGCTATAATAATTTAAGTGAAGTATTAAAAATCAGCAACGACGCGCACATCATTTCATCCAAACAAACCGGAACGAGAACTGTTAATGAACCAATTCTTCAGGAAATAAATAACACGCTTATCGCCGGAAAAAATATCAACTGGATAAATATGTGGAAGGAATTAAGTTTTCGTTTCCGAAAAGATGCGGTTGCAAAAGACAGGTTCGACGATTATATTCCGCCATATAAAAACCTCGGCGCAATTTTTATCAAAGCATACCGAAAAGCGATGGGAAATTAGTTTTTAATTTCGAGTTTGTATTTCTTCGTGTCTCCCTGGCGAAAATAGAACGCAGATCTATTAAGATCTTGTTATGATAAATGAAGATGATAATCATAACAAATCACGATCATCATAAAAATCTGCGTTCCATCTTTTTTGATGAATGGTCAAAACTCATAACCACAACCCCCAAACTAAAAACTACAAACTAACTTATCTTTGTAAACTCTATGTCGGATATAAAGCGGAAAAAAATTTTTGACTTTAGCTTACTCAAAAGAGTATTTCATTTTGCTGCTCCTTATAAAAACCGTTTGTATTTATCAGTTGCATTATCTGTTTTGCTTGCGGTAATTACTCCGGTCAGACCATATCTTATTCAACTCACTGTAAATAATTATATAAAAAACGGGATAACCAATGATGCTATATTAAAAAACAAAATGGTCGAAATGATAATCTCGGTCACAGTTATACAGATTGTGTTATTATTAATTGAAACTGTTTTTCGTTTTTATTTTTCGTTCATCACTTCATGGCTTGGGCAAAAAGTAGTTAAGGATCTGCGCGTTGCTGTGTACAATAAAATTCTGGGATTAAATCTTTCTCAATTCGATAAAACACCGATTGGAACGTTAACCACTCGTACAATCAATGATATAGAAACCATCAACGATATTTTTTCCGACGGATTAATTCCCATCATTGCGGATCTGCTTTCTATCGTTTCCATTTTAATTTTTATGTTTTGGATAGATTGGAAATTAACGCTTGTTTGTCTTGCGCCATTTCCAATACTTCTTTTCGCCACATATATTTTTAAAGAAAGTGTAAATAAGTCTTTTATCCGCGTGCGTAATGCAGTAGCAAGTTTAAATGCTTTTGTGCAGGAACATTTGACGGGAATGCAGATTGTACAAGCGTTTGCTGCGGAACAAAAGGAATCTAATAAATTCAAAAAAATAAACCAGGAACATCGTAACGCAAACATCAATGCCATTTTTGCTTACTCCATCTTTTTTCCTATTGTTGAAATTGTGCTGGCTGCATCAACCGGTTTGCTTGTTTGGTGGGCGGCGAGCCACGTTCTTCATGTAGATGGAAAAAATGCAAATGCAATTCCGGGTGAAATAATGGGGTTTTATTTAGCGCTCAATTTACTTTTTCGGCCATTAAGAGTGATTGCCGATAAATTTAATGTTTTACAAATGGGAATGGTTGCGAGTGAAAGGGTGTTCAGAGTTCTGGATAATAAAGATTTTACGCCACCATCGCCAAAAGGAGCGTATGATCCTGCAACAATAAAAGGAAAAATTGTTTTCAATAATGTTTCATTTGCGTATGTTGATGACCGTTATGTGCTTAAAAACATCTCTTTTAAAGTAGAACCGGGAGAAACAATAGCAATTGTTGGGCACACCGGAAGCGGAAAAACTTCCATCATCAGTTTATTAAATCGTTCGTATCACATTCAACACGGAGAAATAGATATTGATGATGTTCGAATTGAAGATTATAATTTGGATACTCTCCGGAAAAATATAGGAGTTGTTCTCCAGGACGTTTTTCTTTTTTCGGGTTCGGTAATGGATAACATCACTTTACGGAACACAGAAATTCCGAGAGAAAAAGTTATCGAAGCAGCCAAACTTATCGGCATGCACGAATTCATTATGCGTTTGCCGGGAGATTATGATTATAATGTCATGGAACGTGGCAGCAGTTTATCACTCGGGCAAAGACAATTATTATCCTTTATTCGCGCATTATTATACAACCCTTCTATCTTAATTCTTGATGAAGCAACTTCATCTGTTGATACAGAATCTGAATTGATGATCCAACAGGCAATTGATAAATTAATTTCGGGACGAACTTCAATTATTATTGCGCATCGTTTATCAACTATCCGCAAAGCAAGCCAGATAATTGTTTTGGATAAAGGCGAAATAAAAGAGATAGGAACGCATGAAGAGCTATTGTCAAAAGGAGGATTTTATAGTAAATTGCATGAGATGCAATTTAGTAAATTAGCACTTGTTGACAAAATTTAAAATTGCCGCATGGATCCGAAAATGGAAAATGAATCAACAAAAAATATTTTGAATGAACAGGCGCCGGTTTATGGCTTTGTTCATAAACATCGTCCAAAGGATCAAATTGACGTTTTGGAATTAGAAAAAATTAAAAGCATGAAAAAAGAAAAATAGGTTTCAATAAAGAATTTCTTACAAAAAATAAAGGAGCACAATTGCGCTCCTTTATTTTTTTATCAGAATAAAATATTTTACCAGGGAAGTGTAATGGTTTTTGTGGCAGCGCCAATTGTAATTATAGCGCTGTTGTCGCAAGTGCCATCACCATAATTTAAAGTACCATCAACCGTAAGAGATCCTTTTGTATAAATAAATGCAACAACTCCTGCATCAACGTATTGACAAGTTTCCTTTTTTTCCAATGGAGTTGTAACAGTTGCTGTAAGAGTTTCACCGGTATTAACATTACCGATTGTATAACCACCGGTAACATTAAATACAAACGTTGATATGTCTGGCGGTGTGCCTGATGCTAACGTAATTGTTTTCGATCCAGAAAAAGAATAAGAAGAATCATTTGGGTAGGTTATTGTTCCGTTAGTCACTTTGTTTGTTATTGAAAGTGAACTGCCGGTTGTTGTGTTTGTCAGGCTATCTGTTCCACTGAGCTGATATCCTGCCACTGTATAGTTATTGAATGTTGCGGAAATAGTTGTGCCCGGGGTACTCAATTTTCCCGAAAAAATATAAGTGATAGAACCTGAGCGCGTGATGCCATCTCCACTGCTGGTGCAACCAGCGCCAAAATCAACAATCAGCGTATCCGGAAAATTCCCCAGGTTACTATTAAGAGTAATATTCGCGCAATAATAGCCATTAATGCCATTAACAGTTCTTACTCCATTTGTTTGTATGCCGCTTTTTTGCTGCGTCATTATTGCGTCAATACTTTGCTCACTGCCGGCTTGTACAGCAACGTTAAAAACATCGTTATAAGCGCCGTCGCTTGTAGCGCCGTTTGTAGTCATCGTTTGTGCGCCACTGTTAGTAGTGCTTCCTGATGAAGAATTGCTGTCTTTTTTACAGGCAGTCACAAAAATAACTCCCGAAATAATTAATGCTGTTGAAATTTTTAAAATGGTTGTTTGAGTTCTCATGGTTGTTTTAATTTTTGATTCAGACAATATAAAAACGGCTAAGTTTGAAAATTAGTCTGTGCTTTTATCGAAACTTATGATAAACTGCCGAAAAGCGAAATTTTCTTATTTTATATTGTCAGCATGCACCCTTATCTTTGCGGCAAATTTCAGAAATTAATATGACCTTCAAAAGCATAAAATCCTTACTGGTATTGGTTTTCAGCGTACTATTATTATTTTCTGCAAATGACGTTTTTGCCCAGGATGATCATAAAGAAAAGAAACAGGAATTTAACGCCAAAGAACTCATTTTTGGACACGTTTTGAACGCTCACTACTTCCATTTTCTGGATATTAAACATGAAGACGGAACCACAACCCAAATTGGCATTCCGTTGCCGGTTATTTTATACTCATCGCAAAAAGGATTTTCTGTTTTTATGTCTTCGGAATTTGAGCATGGTCATAAAGCCTACGATAGTTACATGCTGCTTACTGATGAAAGCATCGAAAAGCTGAAACTGGATGACAAGAAATATAATCCTCAACAAATTGTTGCTGTAAATGATAATGGAGAAATTGATACTTCAGTAAAAGTGTATGATATTTCACTTACACGCAATGTTGTGCAAATGCTAATAGGTTTAAGCCTTTTTGTTTGGGTGATGTTGCGAATAGCAAAACGATATAAAAGTGGTATTGGTGTAACATCTGCGCCAAAAGGTTCGCAAAGTTTGTTTGAACCGGTTGTTACCTTTGTACGTGATGAAGTGGCGATACCAAACCTTGGTGATAGTTATGAAAAATATTTGCCTTTTTTATTGACGATCTTCTTTTTCATACTTATAAATAATCTGGTAGGACTTATTCCAGGTTCAGCGAATGTAACCGGCAATATTGCTTTCACATTTATCTTTGGCGTTATTGCATTTGTTGTAATACTGGCGAGTTCAAACAAACATTATTGGGGACACATATTTAATCCGCCTGGTGTTCCGGGTTGGGTAAAAGGAATTCTTGTTCCTGTGGAAGTGCTTGGAGTTTTCACTAAACCATTCGCATTAATCATTCGTCTTTTTGCAAACATGGTGGCAGGACATATCATAATTATTTGTTTGATATCGCTGATATTTATTTTCGCCAACCTTAATGTAGCAGTAGGTTGGGGGGTATCACCTGTATCTATGGCGTTTACAATATTTATTTATTTTATAGAAGTGCTGGTAGCATTTATACAGGCATTTATTTTTGCGATGCTGACAGCAGTGTTTATCGGGCAGGCAAAAGAAGGAGCGCATCATCATGCAGACGGAACGGCGGATGATGCTGTGATGATTTAAAAAGTTTTTTTCAAACCAATATAAAAGTTGAACTATGAGTTTACTGAATGTTTTGTTAAGCATCACTCCAAATGCAAATGCGGGTGGAGCAATTGGTGCAGGTCTTGCCGCTATCGGTGCCGGAATTGGCATTGGTCAGATTGGTAAGGGCGCTGTTGAATCAATTGCACGCCAACCGGAAGCATTGAATGATATCCGCGCAAACATGATATTGACTGCGGCTCTCGTAGAAGGAGCTGCATTGTTTGGTATCATTGTCGGATTCTTAGCGATGGTGCTGTAAAAAAATCACTGCATCCAAAGCACAGGGCGGCGGGTGCAGTTATCATTTTCAAATTTTGAAATTGTATTTATGAATCTTCTTACACCGGAATTCGGATTATTGATATGGACGCTGCTTGCTTTTTTGGTAGTGTTTTATGTGCTGGCAAAATTTGCATGGCCGCCTATTATGAAAGGACTAAAAGACAGAGAGCAAGGCATTTCCAATTCATTGGCTACTGCGGAAAAAGTAAGAGCGGAAATGTTGCAGTT
>DATHPY010000526.1:0-5031 GCA_035483315.1 Puia sp.
TCTATCATTGCAGAAATTTCGGGATTGTTTGTAATTTTTGCGGTTATCAATGCAAAAGGCATCAGCAAACAATTACAATTGTTCAAACATTTTGGGTTCGATGCAAAAAATACAAAATTAATCATCGTACAATCATCTCCGTTAGTTTTTCAGTTTGCTATAAGTATAATAACGTGGGAATTTTTTTATATTCTTATTGAACATCACGGAGAGCAGGCGTTGGCAATAAGCAATACCATGCGGAATATTTTCGGAATATTCGGTTCCTTCATATGGGCATTTGCAGCAACAACAAGTTCCATGGTGAGTAATATTATCGGGCAGGGTAAAAAAGATAAAGTGATTGGCTTAATAAATAAAATTGTTAAACTAAGTTTTTCGCTCACGTTGATCTATGTGATATTATTAAATCTGTTTCCGCAAGTATTGTTAAGTATTTACGGACAAAATGAGTCGTTTGTTAACGCAGCAATTCCTGTAGTTCGTGTAATTTCTGTTGCGATGCTGATGATGTCTTTTTCTACTGTCTGGCTCAATGCGGTAACAGGAACGGGTAATTCAACGGTTAATCTTGCCATAGAGATCTTCACACTTATATTTTATATTATTTACGTTTATTTTACTCTTGAATATTATAAGCTATCCATTATCTACGGTTGGATGTCGGAATGGCTTTACTGGATCTGCATTTTTGTACCGGCGTATTTTTATATTAAAAGCGGATGGTGGAAGAAGAAAGTAATTTAGAAAAAACTAAAATCAAAAGACTAAAAACTAAAAGGGTTCCTGTTTTTAAAATTTAGTTTTTAGAAATTAGATTTTTCATTTAAATTTTTTACGCATACTCACACCTGCTTTCCCATTAAAATCTTTTATCGGTGGTTGCAATTTAAAAATGGAGATATCTATTTCAGTGATAAAAGAATAATGCGCTTTTATTTTTTTAATTATGGCTGCACAAACTTTTTCAAGAAGCGGAGTTGGAACTTTCATGCATTCATTAACAATATTATTCAACACTTCATAATCAACAGTATCTTTAATTGAATCGAATTTATTTTTCTTTGGATCAAAGCTTACATCAAGGTTTACTTCAAATTTATTTCCTGATATTTTTTCTTCATCATAAATACCATGATGGGCAAAGACAATTATTTCGTGAAGATGAACAGTGATCATCGTGAATAGTGAATGGTCAATCGTGAATAATACAAATGGAACAACTACAAACCTGCCTGCGGCAGACAGGTTAAAAACACTAAACTATAAACTCCCCAAATATCTTTCCGCATCAAGCGCAGCCATACATCCGCTGCCAGCCGCAGTTACAGCCTGGCGATAAATTTTGTCCTGAACATCTCCGGCAGCAAAAACTCCTTCAATATTTGTTTTTGATGTTCCAGGAATCGTTTTGATATAGCCAGCTTCATCCATATCAATCCATTCTTTAAAAATTGCTGAGTTTGGTTCGTGACCAATTGCAACAAAAAATCCGCTGAGGGCAATATCCTGTTTCTCTCCGGTTTTATTATTTTTTATACGAAGTCCGTGTACTTTGGTATCGCCAAGAACTTCATCCGCTTCACTGTTCCAATACATTTTTATGTTCGGAGTTTTTTTCACTCTATCCTGCATAACTTTTGACGCACGCATTTCACCTTTTCTTATCAGCATGTGAACTGTTGTACAAAGTTTTGATAAGTATAATGCTTCTTCCGCAGCAGTATCGCCGGCGCCAACAATCGCCACTTCTTTTCCGCGAAAGAAAAAACCATCACAAACCGCGCATGCACTAACACCATAACCATTTAATCTTTGCTCACTTTCTAATCCTAACCATTTAGCCGAAGCACCGGTTGCAATGATCACCGCATCCGCTTCAATTAATTTTTCTTCATCAATCCAAACCTGGTAGGGCCTTTTTGAAAAATCAACTTTTGTCGCAATTCCATAACGAACATCGGCGCCCATTCTTGCTGCTTGTTTTTCAAAATCAACCATCATTTCAGGACCCTGAATTCCATTTGCATAACCGGGATAATTTTCTACTTCTGTAGTAATCGTAAGTTGTCCGCCTGGTTGAATGCCTTGGTACAAAACAGGTTTTATGTTTGCACGCGCCGCGTAAATAGCCGCTGTGTAACCAGCCGGACCAGAACCAATTATTAAACAATGTACTTTTTCGCTATTACTCATTCTTCAGCTTTAAAGTTTACAAATGTAAATGGAAAAGAGGAGATTGAAGGTCATTTATATGACTGTTAGTGGTGAGTAGTGAATAGCAAGTGGGAGTTTCCTATTAGCCACTTGCTACTCGCTATTTTAGTTTTCTATTTTAATACCAACATCGGTTTTCATAGCATCATAGTTGCGTCGCAATCCGTTCATCGGTGCTACTATTGAGCTGTGGTTTCGGTTTCTAAATTTCAAATGAACATCAATTATTTTTTTGCCACAGAGTTACGCAGAGAAAAAATATAAGAGCCACAGAGAATCTCCGCCGTTGTTGTTCACACGCTAAGATTCTCAATAAAACGCTGCGGTACTCCGTGGCCAAAAAAACTACTACCCATTTACCACTCGCTGCCCGCAAAAACTATTGTGGAACTTTCAGCGAAATATACTGAGCGGCATAACCACCAAAATAACCGAGTGCGCCATTTGAAATATTTCCCAAAACCTGTGTTGGCGAAGAAAACGGATTGCCGATACTTTGATAATCGTATTCCATCGTTTGCCAGAAATCGAAAGTTGCTTTATCTATATTTGCGAATTTCACTGTTATGGAATCTCCTTTATAAAAATATGCGTAACTGCTAAAATCAACTGATTGATTTCTATCAACGCCCTGGGGGATTTCTATATTATACGTTGTTCCATCAGTGACCTGGTCGTCATAAACAGAAGTTAATCCGGGCAAAAACGGCCCATTATTTACCTCCGTAAAATACCGGATGTAATCTCCATAGCCGGCCGGGTCAGTAACTCTTCCATTTAAAACAACAGCCGTTGTATCAGGATTATCCGGAGCAGGTATCCACCACAATGAATCAATTTTTTTTCTGACGCTTGTAATATTCGTTGTCGCCGTATATTGCTTACCGTTAGTTGTTATAGATAGTGAGTAAGCAGTATTGAATTCTCCCACAAAAGTGTTTGCAGGGCTTGTTGTATCAACGGAATAGTAATAATAAATGTAACCGCTTGTGCCAACAGAATATTCTTTCAACTGTTGCGTTTGGCTTCCGTTTGAAATGGTAACAACCGCATTATGAACAAATGAATTTTCTAAAATGGCTGGTGTGATCTGGCTAAAATAATTCAGACTATTGGAAAGAATAACAACCGGAGCCTTATTATTTTCAATAGAAGCGTCAACAACCAATTGCGAAGGCGAAGCGGACAAATTAAAATCGATCGCTTTTTCACAGGAAGAAAATAATCCGCACAAAAAAATCAAACACAAAAATCTTTTACTCATGATGCAAATGTAAAGAAGAATAATTTCTATTATTGCCACAGAAAACACAGAAACACGGAAAATCATTATTCAACTCTGTGTTGCTGTGCAATCTGTGGCAACTTTATAAAAATAAAAAGCCCCGAATAAATCGGGGCTTAAAAATTTGATCAGCGATAAATTCGCTCAATTCGTTTTAACCTAAATATGCTTTTAATGCATTACTGTAACGAGCTTTCTGCAAACGCTTGATCGCTCTTTCTTTAATTTGGCGGATGCGTTCTTTGGTCAAATCATATTTCTGACCAATTTGCTCAATGGTAACTCCATTTTCGCCGTCCAAACCAAAATATGCATTAACGATTTCTGCTTCGCGCGGACTAAGTGATTTCAAAACCCTGCGGATCTCAGCCCTCAGAGAATCTTTCATCACATCATCATCTGTGTCGTCAGCGCCTTCCAGTAAATCGCCCATGGCAACATCCTCAGCTTCGTGCACCGGCGCATCCAGCGAACTGTGACGCGTGTTGCTCTGGAAAATGTTGTTAATTTCCGTTTCACTCATTTCGAGTAATTCGGCAAGTTCTTCTGTACTCGGTTCACGTTCGTGTTCCTGTTCAAAAGCCATGTAAGCTTTATTAGCTTTGTTGTATGTGCCAATTTTGTTTTGAGGCAGGCGGACTAATCTGCCCTGCTCTGCCAACGCTTGTAAAATGGACTGGCGAATCCACCATACAGCGTATGAAATAAATTTGAAACCTTTAGTTTCATCAAAGCGTTGAGCCGCTTTTATCAAGCCGAGGTTGCCCTCGTTAATTAGATCACTTAATGACAAACCCTGGTGTTGATACTGCTTTGCCACGGAAACCACGAAACGTAAGTTCGCCTGTACCAATTTATCCAATGCACGCTGGTCGCTCATTTTAATACGTTGCGCCAATACGGTCTCCTCTTCCGGAGTAATCATCGGAATCTTGGATATTTCCTGCAAATACTTCTCAACCGCCTGTGAATCCCGGTTGGTGATCTGTGTAGCAATCTTAAGTTGCCTCATATTAATAAATAAAAAGTTGACAAATTATTGTCGGGTACACTAATAACGTTTATAAGACGGTAAGAGTTCAGAGGGGGTGCAAAAAGAATGTTATAAATCCATCCTGTTTGCATTTCAGAATTAATGTAAAATTATAACGGGAAATCGGAAGTTCATAGCATCTGCAATAAAAATTAAGGCTTTTTGATAAAAAGTTATTATAAATGTGTTAATAAGTGTTGATTGTACAGATAAAGTTGTTTTGATGAAACCTGCGCCAGTACTACTATTGAGCATCGTTGAGTCGAACTCTTGTATAGCAAATTTTTACTCAAAAATAATTCTAAAATTTTTTAAAAAAACTTTGTAACTAATAATTTAGTCATACATTTAGGATAACAACTATAAAATTAGTTATAATGAAACCATTGACAAAAGCTGAAGAGCAGGTAATGCACGTACTTTGGAAATTAGGAAAGGGTTTTTTGAAAGACATAACCGACGCTTCTCCCGAACCAAAGCCGCATCCAAACACAGT
>DATHPY010000527.1:0-2383 GCA_035483315.1 Puia sp.
CGCATCTGATAGTTTAAGTTTTGTTGTTACCAATCCAAACGCACGCGTTCCGGTTTTATTGATCGGATGGCATGGTCCGGATATGAGAAATGATATAAAAAATACAGTTGTTGCAGATGTATTTTCTTACATCCTCAATCAAAAAAGTTCAAAATTTCAGCAATCGCTTGTTGATAGCGGCTATGCATTGGGCGCAAATTTAAACTATCAATCTGCAAAATATGTAGGACCAATTACTTTACAATTTGTTCCTAATCCTTCAAAATTTAATGATGCCTTTAAGGCGTTGCAAAAACAAATTGATCAGTTTGATGCAAATGATTATTTTACTGATGAGCAATTAGAAACTTCAAAAATAAAATTAGCCAACCAGGAAAAATATGGAGAAGAAGTTACTTCGCAGTATGTGCATACGCTTTCTTTTTGGTGGGCTTCCGCATCTTTTGATTATTATTTCAATTATATAAATGAAATAAAAAAAATTACCCGCCAGGATATTATTAATTATGTAGACAAATACATTAAAGGCAAACCCTGCGTAAAAGGGCTTTTGTTAAACCCCGGCATGCAGAATAACTGGAAAGTGACCAATCTTGATAATCTTTTTAAATAAACTAATCATCCGAAAAAAATAAAGTATGAAAAATTTTTTGAAAACATACCAACTGTTAATTTTTGGGCTATTGATTTCCGTTAGTGTTTTGGCGCAAACCAACACTAAAGAAATAACTGCCGATGGATTGACGATCATTTTAAAAAAAGTACCCAAGGAAGTTGTTACAGCCAGCTTATTTATACGAGGCGGCGTTTCCAATATAACCAGCGACCAGCAAGGCATTGAGCCGATGGCGCTCACACTCGCCGTTCAGGGCGGCACAAAGAATATGGATAAAAACCAGTTCTCCGCTGTAGCTGACAAGTTGGGAACTAATTTCAGCTCAAACGCAAGTAAAGATTATAGTTCAGTTACGATGACTTGTCTTAAAGAAAACTGGAACCAGAGTTGGGATATGTTTACTGACGCACTTTTAAATCCGGCAATGGATGCGCAAGAGTTTGATGTTGTAAAACAACAAATGATCGCCGGTGCAAAACAACAGGATGCAAATCCGGATAGCTACTTACGCAAAATTGCGACACAACAAGTATTTAAAGGAACGGTGTATGAACTGATTCAAAACGGAACTCCGGAAACGTTGGAAAAGATCACGCTCGATGATGTAAAAAATTATTATTCAAAATTATTAGGTAAGAAAAAAAGTTATCTCGTTATCGTTGGAGATATTGATGAAAAAGACTTGCTGGACAAAATAAAAAACTCGCTTGCAAAATTACCAGATGGCAAATTGCCGGCAAAACCAGTAATTGCAGGTGTTTCCAAGGCTGACGTAAATATCACCGACAGGAGCATTGCCACTAATTATATTTTTGGAACTGCAAATGGTCCCAAATATTTTTCTCCTGATGGACCTTTGTTTGAATTTGCCATGCGCATTTTGTATGATCGTTATTTTGTTGAATTAAGAACAAAAAGAAGTTTGTCTTATGCGCCTGCAGCTTTCTACAACAAAAGTCTAATTAATCAGCCCGTTGCGAACCTGTATATATCAACAATAGATCCGAAACAATCCTTGCAGGTGATGACAGATATTATAAACGACATCAAGAAAAATGGTTTTACTGCAAAAGAAGTTGAGGACAAGAAAAAAGAATATCTCACTACTTATTATCTCACGAACGAAGCAAGCAGTTCACAAGCAAGTGTGCTTGGTTTTTGTGAAGCGTCCGGCAATTGGCGGATATTTGACGCCGTTAATAATCAAATTGACCAGGTAAAAACGGCCGACCTGAATCATGTTTTTGATAAATACATGAATACTGTTGCCTGGACTTATGTAGGAAAAAAAGATAAGGTTAGTGAAAGCGATTTTAAACAACCCATGGCAACAAAAGAAAAATTACCTGCTTCTAATATGAGTAATCAGAAAAAACAGTAGCGTTAAAATAATTGAATGACAGAGAGTGCCGGTTTTTTGCCGGCATTCTTATTTCAACCCAAAGATCAATCTTAGAACTACAAGCTTTATCATCATCGAATGTGTATTGCCGTTAGTATGTTTTCTCTGCTATAATTTTCCCGCCGTTGCATTTCAATTCCAAAAATTGGAATTTTTTTTATGCCATTTTTTCTCTAAATAATTGATTTACACAAAGAAACAATTATGGCACCGAAGTTGAAACTAATACTTCGACTATTCGAAACCTATAAAAACTAAAAAATGAAAAAGTTCTCTATCCTCACAGCACTTACATTCACAGCGATGTTTTCTTTTGCTGGCGATCAATCTTACAGCATCACTTCAAATACATCCTGGTCAACAAA
>DATHPY010000528.1:0-4608 GCA_035483315.1 Puia sp.
AAAATTTCTTCGATGTAAGCTTCAAATAATTCGTTCGGTAATACAAGGTCAGTGAAAATAAAATCGAGTATTTCTTTTTCGGATTTTTTGTCGCGCTCCGTTACAGAAGCATATTTTTTGTACTCTTCAGTCTCAACTAATTCCTGGTAAAGTCTTTTTATCAGATCGGCATTTTCTAATAGTTGAGGTTTGTCAGTTTTTATTGCTTTTTGATAAGAAGGTTCATTCAAAATTTTTCGGATCAGTTCATTCCCTGCGAGTTTGATATTGATGTTCTTATCCTCGTAAGTTGGTAAATGTTTTCCGGAGCGTCTGCGGGAATCTGTTTCCGCGTACTGTGCTAATTCAACAACAAAATAAATAAGGTAAAGGAAAAGTTGCCTTGTCTGAATAAAGTGTTTCTCTAAAATTTTTACTGATTCTTCTGGTGAAGCCGATTGTCCGCCGGTTTCGAGTGTATAAAGAGTCTGCATCACTTTAACCCGGATATTTCTTCTGCTGATCATGTATTAAGAACTTGTTTTTGCAACTGCAAGATAAAACTAATCTGCTAATTTGGTAATTCGATAATTTGCTAATTTCGCCGGCGCTTAAAATTTTTATTTGAGTGCAAGTTCTTCATTTTCAAATTTTCAAATCGAGGCATTTTCGAATTACCCCTCGTCAATCTGTCAATTTCAACTGTCAACTTTTACCTCAACCTGCCAAGTGGTGAATTTTTTCACTCCTTTCACTCTTTGGTATAAAATTAGTTCATAACTTTGCAGCCCTGAAATTATTCAGGCATAAAAATCTCTCATTAATAAAAATCAATACGTTTATGGCTAAAAAGTTAAATTATGAGCTCTACGACGACAGAGTTCTCGTAAGACCTGCTAAAGCTGAAGAAAGAACGGCAGGAGGAATTATCATTCCTGATACTGCCAAAGAAAAACCTCAGCGCGGAACCATCGTAGCTGTTGGGATCGGCAAGTATTCAGAACAATCCGGAAAGCTGATACCTGTTCCGCAAAAAGTTGGCGATGTAGTATTATATGGTAAATATTCCGGCACAGAAATAACTGTTGAAGGTGAAGAATTACTGATCATGAGATCCTCAGACATCTTAATGAAAACGACATAAACTACTTTCACTTTTAAGTTTTATTCTCAAAAAATTTCAAATATTTTAAATAAATTCTCGTATGGCAAAACAACTTTTTTTTGATATTGACGCCCGCAACAAAATGAAAAGAGGCGTTGACATTTTAGCGAATGCTGTAAAAGTAACGCTTGGTCCTAAAGGCCGCAATGTGGTTCTCGAAAAAAAATTCGGAGCTCCTTCAATTACTAAAGATGGTGTTACCGTTGCAAAAGAAATTGAACTGGAAGATCCAATTGAAAATATGGGCGCTCAGATGGTGAAAGAAGTAGCTTCTAAAACTGCAGATATTGCAGGTGACGGAACTACTACTGCTACTGTTCTTGCTCAAAGTATCATTGCTGAAGGTTTGAAAAATGTAGCTGCCGGCGCAAATCCGATGGATCTGAAACGCGGCATCGAAAAAGCAGTTGTTGCTGTTGTGGCAAACCTGCAAAAGCAATCTCAGACTATTGGTAACGATAGCAAAAAAATTCAGCAGGTTGCTTCTATTTCTGCAAACAACGATGAAACGATCGGAAAATTAATTGCTGAAGCTTTTGGAAAAGTAGGTAAAGAAGGTGTTATCACTGTTGAAGAAGCAAAAGGAACTGATACAACAGTTGATGTTGTTGAAGGTATGCAATTTGACCGTGGTTATATTTCTCCTTACTTCGTTACTAACAGCGAAAAAATGGAAGCTGAATTGCAGAACCCTTACATATTAATATATGATAAGAAGATCTCTGCGATGAAAGATATTCTTCACATACTTGAAAAAGTTGCTCAGAGCAGCCGCCCGTTATTAATTATTTCTGAAGATCTGGAAGGTGAAGCGCTTGCAACATTAGTTGTAAATAAATTACGCGGAACCATCAAAGTGGCTGCTGTTAAGGCTCCTGGCTTTGGCGACAGAAGAAAAGAAATGTTGCAGGATATTGCAATTCTTACAAAAGGAATTGTTATCAGCGAAGAACAAGGTTACAAATTAGAAAATGCGGATCTGAGTTATCTCGGAACTGCAGCTTCAGTAACTATTGACAAAGACAATACAACTGTTGTCGGTGGCAAAGGAAAAAAAGAAGAGATCACTGCACGTGTTAATCAAATCAAAGCGCAGATAGAAACCACAACTTCTGATTACGATAAAGAAAAATTGCAGGAACGTTTGGCAAAATTAAGTGGTGGTGTTGCGGTATTATATATCGGCGCTGCAACTGAAATGGAAATGAAAGAAAAGAAAGATCGTGTTGACGATGCATTACATGCAACACGCGCTGCAGTTGAAGAAGGAATTGTTCCTGGTGGTGGCGTTGCATACATTCGCGCGGTTGAATCTCTCGAAAAATTAAAAGGCGCTAACGAAGATGAAACAACCGGTATCGTAATTGTAAAAAGAGCGCTTGAAGAACCAATTCGCCAGATCGTGGTGAACAGTGGTATCGAAGGCAGCATCGTTGTACAAAAAGTGAAAGAAGGAAAAGGCGATTACGGTTTCAACGCACGCACTGAAGTGTACGAAAATCTTTTCAAAGCCGGTGTAATTGATCCGACAAAAGTTACACGTATCGCTTTGGAAAATGCAGCTTCGATCGCAGGAATGTTGCTCACTACAGAATGTGTGATCGCAGACAAACCTAAGAAAGAAGAAGCACACGGACATCCGGGTGGCGGCGCTCCGGGAATGGGCGGAATGGATTATTAAAAAAAGATGGCCGTTGACGGTTCATAGTTGACAGCTGTTTAAAAATATAAATCCCGTTGCAATTTTTTTGCAGCGGGATTTTTTTGTTACAGGCTAATTGCTACTATTAAACATTCTTGCGTCGCACTCTTGTACTATTGAAATTCTATTTGGCTCTGGTTCTATAACCGCAAGTTGCCTTAGAGATGACATCTTTTTAAAAGATGTCATCTCTGGAAAAGTTTCCGGATAGAAAACGGATTTATTATGATGATTATGATTTAAACAAATTATCATAGCTTATCATAACCCTCATAATAAATCTGCGTTCCATCAATTTATTAACTTTGTTTTTCAGTAATTTAAAAATTATGAGTCACGCATTTGTAAAAGAAGAAGACGATCAATGGTTGCACGATGTAGCTCCAACATTAAATGCACTCATCAATTATCTCACCCGTGAGAATAATGGGATCCGCGTTTACGAAAAGAAAAATTCCACCACAAAAGAAGGAAAGCAAGTTCACGAAATGAGCAACGGATTATCATACGCAAAAGATGATAATGGAAAATGGTATGTTGTCTGAATCACGGATTGTACGGATTAAAAGATTACACAGATTTTGGAGTTTTATTAATCCGCGCAATCTGCGAAATCAAACTATCCGTGATACAGACGTATAAACATCTGCGCAAATCAGCGGGAAAAATATTTCAAAAATTGTATATTTAGTGTGACCAAAAAAATGATTTATGAAAAAGATAATTCTTCTGCTTTGCGTCACCTGCGCATTAAAAATTTCTTTCGCCCAATCACAAGTCGAAGGGGTTCTCACTTATCAAAATGTTTATGACGATAATCTCGGTACCGGAACAGTCACTACAACTATTTACGAATCGAAGGGCAAAGCGCGGATAGAATCAACCAATGCACAAACAAAAAGCGCAATTGACGCGCCATCAACAAAAGATCAGAATATAATTCTTTTTGATTTTACCACTCAAAAAGAAACTCAGCTCAATGCAAAAATGAATACGGCCATTACAACGGGCTTTACAGTGGTAATGATGGAACAGCGTATGCAAGCAACAATTGGAACAGATTACATAGTTCAAAACATCGGCACTGAACAAGTTGGAACTTATAATTGCACACATTTTACAATTACGACAACGAGTTCAAAATATAAAAATATTCCGCCGGCTAAAAAAGATGTATGGATAACAAACGATCTTGGCAGCGGAAATATTTTTTATGTTGGCTCATATCTTTATTATCCTCTTGGAAGTTCTGTCGCTCAAAAATTAACGGCTGCCGGAGCTGTTGGTGTCGTGGTTAAATGGCAGGTGATGGATCCCATTTCCAAAAAACCGCTTGTTTGTAATCTTATAAGTTATCAGCCAAAAAAAATTCCGGCAGCAACTTTTTTACCTCCATCAAATTATACAGCTATTCAGCGGTGAGCAGCCAGGAAGTATGATATATGAAGTTAGAAGTAGGAACTATAAGTTTCTTGAACTACTTCTGACTTCCGACCTCACACTTCGTATTTCTTACTTCTTACTATTTCAGTATCTTCCCAAAAAAAATTATGAGAAAATTATTTTCGCTATTGCTTTTAGCGACATGTTTTTTTTCTTTCGCGCAAAATAAAATAACTGTAATTAAAGCGGGTAAATTAATTGATACTGAAAATGGAAAAGTATTGAATGATCAGATCATTATTATTTACAACGATACTATTAAAGCAGTTGGAAGCAATCTCGAAATTCCCAAGGATACAAAAATTATTGATCTTTCGAA